>JAJRQP010000310.1 GCA_024280195.1 Bacteroidota bacterium
GGTTGGTTTGCATTACCTACAGTCAATTGTTGAAGATGAAAACCGCTCAAAAAAACCAATGTTCATCTTCGGGCTAGTGAGTGTTTTAGCAATGGTAATTACTTTTCACATTGCATTGAACCACGAAGCATTTAATCTTTTGGGTTATTTAAAAGAGAACTTATTCTCCCCAACTGCATCTTTAGACTACTGGAAGAACATTGCAGTTCAAGGAATTTTTCAGTTGTGTGTGATTATCTCTTTCCTTATTATTCTTTGGAAAGTGAAAAGAAAAGTACTTTTTCAATCCTTACTTTTATTACTGGTCACTTTTGACATGGTCGTAGCTACTCAGTTAAACGCTGCATCAACTGTTTATTCTCATGAATGGTCTGGAGCGGAATCTGATGCTATCATCAAGGATCTTCCACAAGGTTTTCCTTTTCCTGAAGACCTAACGATTCTTGAGTCGGAAAAGAAAGCTTGGTTGCCACAACAGTTTTGGAGAAACACAGGGGTGTTAACTAGAAAAGTTGTTTCAACAGGTTTTAATTCGTTCAATTTGTCGAGCTATGAAAAATTGCAAAATGGACGAATTTTATTTTACAATGAATTAAAAAAGAACAAGTTACTCCTTCTTTCAGACACGATTTTTTCTGAAAAATCATACTCAATAGACAGTGCTTATTCTTCAGAGCATTTATTTTTAAATGAGAATGATTACAATGAATTATCAAAGAAAGCAATGAGTCATTCAGAAAAAGACACTGCGAAATTAATTGATTTTGGTCCTTTCTTTTTTACAGCAACGACAAGGACAAAAGAACCACAGATGCTTACCTTATTTCAACAAAATTATCCTGGGTGGACTGTAAAAGTAAATGAAGTTGAAACTAAAATAATTACTTCTAACGAAAATTTCATCAGTATTTATTTGCCAAAAGGAGCGAATAAAGTGTTTTTTGAATACAAGAACAAACCTGTTTCTATTGCTTTTTGGATGACGGTGATAACGCTTTTTATAATGGCAACATATTTGCTAATTGAAACTCGAAATAAACGAATTAATAAAGAATAACATGAAAATAATTTTAACTACTCTACTACTTGCTATCCTTTTTCAAGGGTATTCTCAGAATATTAGCGATAATAAAATAACATTTCAATATACGCAATTGCCTCTTGTTAAAATCGAAAAGGATTTTCAAACGTATGAAACCCGTGTTGCTCACGGGTACTTATCGTCTAATGAAGATAGTTTGTCAAATTATGCACTTCAACAAGAGGTTGCACAACAGAATTATGAGTCAGCTCTTGTGAATTATCGTTCACAAAAAAAGAATATTCTGAAGCAATATTATAGATCAATGGCGATATGGGAAAAAGCAGTAAACGAAGGAGTCCCAGCAATCAAACCGATTAAACCAAAGATGCCTCATTTACCGTCTTATCAAGAAGTTTTACGACCACGATTAAGTTCTCCAATTGCTGACGAAAAAGTAAAGCAAGGAATAGACATAAAAGGTTTTAAGAAAGGATTAGGGGGATCAATTTTAACGATTGATGTTCAGGCAATCAGAAACATTAAAATTATTCAGAAAAAAAGCGGTAGTGGCAAGAGCACAAAATATAAATATGACTGTGAATACTCTCTTCCTGTGTTGATTAAATTTGAAACACCTGTTGATGGAGTGGTGCTCCAAGAAGTTGTTTTACGCAATGTACAAAAATATAAAATGAAGGATTTTAAGAGCCAATATGATTTTAAAATTTATTGGTTAGAGAATCAAGAGTTGTTTTATTCTGAACTAGAAAATTATGCAAGAACACAGGCAATTAAATTCGCTAATGAATACGTTAACGATCAGTTGGGGTATGTTGCTAAAAGTAGGTCAACAGAAATTTACAGCGTAAAGAAATTTAAGAGTTACGATTATTCAGACATTACCAACGCTTATTCTGCAACGGTATTAGCATTAAATTTGGTATCGAAAGACAAAGAGCATAAGGGAGCAAAAGCAAAATTAGAAGTAGCATTGGCGCAATGGAATGAAATCATGATGGAAAGCAATAGTTATGACAAAAAAGCAAGAGTTAATGATAAAATTTCTGCCATGATTAGATGTAACATTGCTGAAATTCAATTGTGGTTGAATCAATTTGATGAAGCCCAAGCAACCTTAAACTTAGCAGAGAATGCTCGTGTGCTAAAAGCAAAAAATCATGTAAGAGGTACAAAGGCATTTTACACCAACTCTAAAACTCGTTGGAATGTTCATTATTAACAGAGAGTAAAATAAATTTTACTTCCTCAAAATAAAAGCGTAACTTGCGCGTTCATTAGTGTATATAAATCAGATTGTTATGAAATTTTTTATCACATTATCTCTTATTTCTTTTGCGTTTTTTGCTTCTGCTAATTCAGAATTTGAAAGCAATAACTCTATCATTTCTTCTACAGAAATGGTTGCAGGTCCTGGGAAAAAGTCAAGAAAATCAAAGAGAAAAAATAAGAAAAGAAAGAAAGCTTGCAAGCAGTTTGGTAGAAGAGTATATGCAGGATAAATTTATATCCATGCGCACTTCATTTATCGTATTTATCAGCAGTTTATTATTAAGTTTTACTTCTCTTTCTCAAGATGTAAGTAACAAAACATATGAAGCAATAACTTCCTGTGAATCTTGTAAAGAAGTGATAATGATTTCTGCGGGTCTAGAAAAAAAATATACTGGACTTTGGTTTGAAAGCATGGAGCTTAAAGATGGCCTTCTTGTTTTTATCAAAGGAAGTCAAACACACCGCTGGAATTTAGAGAAAGTTGTTTTTATTGAACAAAATGCATCTTACACAAGAGTGTATTTAGAGCAAGCTAGATAATTCTACTAATTTTCTTCTCATTTTTCATCCTTTCAATTACCTTTAGTCATCAATTAATAAGAATGTTGTATGGCAAAGGTTAAATCTGCTTTTTTCTGTCAAAACTGTGGTCACGAGGCAC
>JAJRQP010000311.1 GCA_024280195.1 Bacteroidota bacterium
CTTCGCCATTTTTAGTTCTGATGCCAATTGCTTGACCTTTGTCATTGGTGAGAATCTCATCCAGTTCATCTTGATAACGCATGTTTAAACCATGATGCTTTTTTAAGTGACGCATGATGAATTTTGAATCGGCATCGGGTAGCACTCCGTTCCAAAATAATTCTTCTCGGATAAGAAATTCAACACCAATATTTCTTGAAAGAAACATCTCAGCCATCTCGATGCCGATGAGTCCACCGCCAACAATTACGGCAGTTTTTATATCTTCAGAATGCAATTCTATGTATTCTAAATCTTGCTTAGAGTACAATCCTCTGACTCTTTCAGAATCTTGTCCTTTCCATCCAAATTTATTAGGTTTAGAACCTGTTGCTAGAATTAATTTGTCGTAAGAGATATTTTGCCCACTCTTTGTTGCCAGTGTTTTATTCTCCGTATCTATCTTAAGAATGTAATCTTCCACCAAATTGATGTTATTCTTCTCCCAAAAATGAGGTTCGTAAGGTTGTGTATGCTCAAATTTCATGTGTCCCATGAAAACATACATCAATGCCGTTCTTGAAAAGAAATATTTTGATTCTGCTGAAATAATGGTTATTTCTTCATCACTATTCTTACGAATGTGCCTTGCAGCAGTGACGCCAGAGATTCCATTGCCGATAATTACGATCATAAGTTAGTTTCTTTAAGTCTAAGGTAGGCTTTTTGACGAGAATGGAATTACTGGCTTACAATTATTCTCAATTAAGATTCCGGAAATTTGAATGTAAAACATTAAACATCCAATACACAATGTAAAAGTGGAGGTTAAATCATCGTTTTGGCTACGAAATTTTATCTAGAAGGGAAATTAGAATCCTTTTCCCATGCGCATTGCAAATAACATCGGTACATTTCATCTTGAATTTTCGTTAAAAGAAAAAGCATAGCTTTTAAAGACTAAACGTTAGTGCCGGGAAAAAAGTAGAAGTTCTTTTAATTCAAGAAAAGAAAGATAGAAAGGTAAAAGAATATAAAATAATGAATATTCAATGAAGAATGAAAAAGTTTGAGTTAGCCGAACCGACCTTTACTTTTTCATTTTTAATTCTTCATTTATAGTCTCACTTACTTCCAAACTCCTCTCTTAGAAAACGCCTCAATTCTATCATTGATTCTTTTCTTAGGGTCAATGTCCTTCAGTTCTTTCAGTTGCTTCTTGATTGTTCTTTTAACAGCCTTGTATGCTTCCTCGTGATTTCTATGCGCACCATTTGCAGGTTCTTTAATGATAGAATCTACGATGCCCAGTTTTTTCATATCGGGAGCCGTTAATTTCAATGCTTCGGCAGCTTTTTCTTTAAATTCCCAAGATCTCCACAGAATAGAAGAACAAGATTCTGGAGAAATAACAGAATACCAAGTATTTTCCATCATATTGACTCTATCACCAACACCAATTCCTAATGCTCCACCGGAAGCTCCTTCGCCGATAACAATGCAAATAACAGGAACGGTCAAACGCATCATTTCATAGATGTTTCGAGCAATTGCCTCACCTTGTCCACGTTCTTCAGCTTCTAATCCAGGAAATGCTCCAGGAGTGTCAATCAACGTGACGATTGGTTTTCCAAACTTCTCAGCCATTTTCATCAAGCGCAATGCTTTTCTGTATCCTTCAGGATTTGGCATCCCAAAATTACGGTACTGACGCATTTTGGTGTTCACTCCTTTTTGCTGACCGATAAACATTACCGTTTCTCCATCTAGCAATCCAAAACCACCGACCATTGCTTTGTCATCTTTGACATTTCTGTCGCCGTGCAATTCTTGGAAGTTTCCTTCTGTAATTGCCTCAATATATGCAAGCGTATAAGGTCTATCAGGATGACGAGACAACTGCACCTTCTGCCAAGGCGTTAACGAAGAAAAAACTTCTTTCGTTTTCGCAGCAAGTTTACTTTCTAACTCCTCAATTTTGTCAGACATATCAACATCGGTGTTCTCACCAATTTCTTGCATCTGTACAATTTTATCCTCTAATTCCTTTAACGGTTCTTCAAAATCTAAATATATAGCCATTTTTCTGTCTAAATTTGATGGGCGAAAGTTACAAAAATTGTTTACTAGTTATAACTTTGTGTATGATATTGTTTCCACCAGCGAAAATAAATTTAGGATTAAATGTGTTAAATAAAAGGTCAGATGGCTTCCATGAGCTTGATACTTGCATGATCCCCATTCCTTTATGCGATGTTTTGGAAATATTGCCATCAAAAGAATTTTCTTTCAAACAAACGGGATTAAGTATTTCTGGAGAATCAACAGATAATATTGTTGTAAAAGCTTTTAAACTGGTTCAACAGTACTATAATATCGGAAATGTTTACATTCATCTGAGAAAAAACATTCCTATGGGAGCAGGTTTAGGAGGAGGTTCTGCAGATGGAACCTATACGATTTTAGCACTCAATGAAATTTTCAACCTTCAACTTTCTAATGAGAGAATGAGAGAGTTGTCTGGAGAGTTAGGCAGTGATTGCCCATTTTTTGTGGAGAATAAAGCTCAAATTGCAAAGGGCAGAGGAGAGCGTTTGTCTTTTGTTGATTTAGATTTAAGTGCTTACTTTCTAAAGCTAATCAATCCTAATATTCACATTTCTACTGCGGAAGCATATGCTAGCATTGGTTTCTACGTGGGAGCAAGTTGTGTTGAGGATATAATTTCTCAACCAATTGAAAGTTGGAAAGAACAGTTGCAGAATAGTTTTGAATGTTCTGCTTTCAGTAATTACCCAGTTTTAGAGAGAATAAAAAATGAACTTTATTCTGAAGGAGCAATTTATGCGGCAATGTCAGGGAGCGGTTCGACGATGTTTGGGGTGTTTAAAGAAAAACCAAGTTGTACTCAGTCTGCCTGTTACGAAAGAATAGTTGAGCTTTAACTGCTTATTGTCTTTGTTTACAGCGAGGTAGCAAGTTAATTTATTTTTTTTCAAAAATATGCTCTTGACTTTTTCTCACTTTTTTCAAATGCTGTGTTTCATCATCTTGATCTCGGTAACCAATAGGGCAAAGTAGAATAGGGGAGTAATCATCGGAGATTTGTAAAATTTGAGAATATGCAATTGGATCAAACCCTTCCATTGGTGTTGCGTCAATTCTCATAGAAGCACAAGTGTGCAATAATTGTCCTAATGCGATGTATGCCTGTTTGCTATTCCAAGTTTTCTTTTGCTGATCGGTCATTTGAGCTATAGTACTTTTCATGAAGTCTCCATATCCTTTGATTTGGTCAACCTTATGATCTCTAGTTATAGCGATATTTTCAATGTGTTGATTTACTTCTTGGTCACCAACTTGATTCGCAGCGCATATGACAATTAAATGAGATGCGTCTTTGACTTGTGATTGACCATAGCTTGCTGCAACTAATTTTTCTCGAATGTCTTTTGACTCTACAATTATGTATTTCAAAGGCTGCAATCCATAAGAAGAAGGGACTAGTCGAAGTGATTCTTTAATCAGTTCAAAATTACTTGCATCTATTTTTTTGGAAACATCAAATTTCTTTGTTGCATACCTCCATTTAAGGTCGTTAATAATGTCACTCATTTTACAATACTTTTAAACTGTCGAGAATTTCTACAGTTACAGTTGGCGGAAATTTACCATTTTTTACTTCATCGAGAATGTATTCTGCAGCTATAATTGCTTTTTCTTTGGTTTCAAACCCTTTTAATCCTTGAATTGCAGGGATGTGGGTCTGGTTAATCAATAAAGTTGAACCATTGAATATCTGATACCCCCAACCTAATTCTTCTTCAAAAATAATTTTGTAAGAATGAGAAGGCGCAACTTGAATTTTCTCCTTTTTATCGGATGGCACAATCTCTTGTTCCTTTTCTCCATTACAGGCCGATAGAATGATTGCAATCGGTAAAATGTATTTAATCATTACAAGAAGATAACTTTAGCTGTGTAATTAATCCCGGTCTCTTTTTGCGTAAGAACGGCGGAGTAATTTCCAGCAGGCAAACTATTTCTATAGACTTGAAAGCCATTGTTAGTTGTGTTTACTTGAACTTCATTACTCACATTTCTCCCTGCGTTATCAAAGAGTTGAAAATCGTTCATTTGTACTTTCGATTGAACGTTAAATACATCTTTCACAGGGTTTGGAAAGATAGTTATTTCTGAATTCTCTAAAGAATTGACACCCAAAACTCGTGTGTATGCATACATGTCATCGTAAAAGATACCATCATAACCTGACCCAACAAAAGCAATACCTTGTAAAACAAAGGCAATAGCATTACTTCTAGCTGGGCCAATGAAGTCAGCTCGTTGTGTCCATGTATCTGCGTAGAAATTATATTCCCAAAGGTCTTTCAAAAAATTAAAGTTGCCATCTTCACCGGTTGTCACAAAACCAGAAGGGAAAATTCCCCATGCAACGGCCCCTTTTCTAGGAACTCCTGGGAAGTTTGCTTTTTGCGTCCAACTATCAGTTGCTGGAGTGTACATCCAAAAATCATCTCGATAAATGCCATCATCTCCAGTTGCAACAAATGCTTGATATCCAAATCCCCAAGCTACAGCTTCTTTTCTAGCAGTCCCTCCAAAATCACTAATTGAGGACCAAGAATTTGTATTAGCATTGTATGAAAACATGTCTTTTTTGAGTCCAGAATTTGCAATGCCTGTTCCAACATATGCAAGGGTGTCAATTACAAACGCAACCGCAGATCTTCTTGCTTCTCCAATAAAAGAAGCTTTTTGAGTCCAGACTTTTGTGTTTGGATTGTATTCCCATAAATCATTTAAGAATGGGCTATTATCTCCTTGACCAAGGCAAACATAACCTTTATTATTTAGGCTGAATGAACTTGCAGAACCTCTTGCTAATCCACTTCCGTTTACACCACCAATTGACGTTTCACTGTCCCAATCGTCTTGCCAATATGTATAAGAATACATTTTTCTTCGGAAGCCAGAAGCATCTAACCCAGTTGCGACAAAACCTTCTCCATTGGCAACAAAACTTGTAGCAACAGATCGAGGAGCACCATTGATGGAGTCTTTAACTATCCAAATATCTTGAGATGACGCAACTGAAATAAAAAAAAATAATAGTAAAAAGAGAATTGTGTTTTTCATACTAAAGTTTTATAATTTTTTGTTGTGACAAGATTTCTCCGTTAGCATTAGTAGCCAATAAAAGATACACTCCAGAATTAAAGTTTTTGATGTTAATTTTGGTTGCAAAAGGATTTTTCATTACCAACTCTCCTGATAGTGAGTAGATGGCAATATTTTCTATTTCCGTTGAAGTTGTTTTGATATTTAATACATCTGAAATTGGATTTGGATAAACACTGATCTCATTCTTTAACTCATCAATTGCTAATACTTGCGAAGGTGTATATTCGTAAAAAGAAGCTTTCTTTCCAGAGTTTCCTTTTCCCGTTCCAACATATCCTTTTCCATTGATACTAAAACCAACAGCTCCTTTTCTTCTTGATCCTCCATAATTTGCTCGAGCTACCCAAGAATCATTGGAAGGATTGTATTCCCATAAATCATCAAGTGCTCCACCATTTGTTCCCATACAAACAAAGCCTCTTGAACCAATAGAGAATGTTGCACTAGCAGCTCTTACACTTGAGGGCAGAGAACTTATTTGTGTCCATTGATTAGTGGCAGCACTAAATTCCCAAAAATCATTGTTATATAGATCTTGATCAGCACCAAGTCCAACATAACCTTTAAAACCGATGCTAAAACTTGCCATTTGATAGCGAACTCCAGCAGGAAAGTTAGCTAGTTGTGTCCATTGGTCAATTGATTCTTTGTATTCCCAAAGCTGGTTGGAATAATTATTAGGTCCCATTTTCCCTCCACAAACATATCCTTTAGAATCGATAGAAAATGCAGTAGCAAAGTATATGCCTGAGCCAAATCCTCCTCCAGGGAAATCAGCTTTTTGAAGCCAAGAGTTGGTCAAGGGGTTGTATTGCCACAAATCATTTAGTATTTGAGCGCCAACATCAGAAGAGTTAACAGTGTTAATTCCAGTTCCAACATAACCATTTGTTTCTGAAGCAAACGAAATCGCATTTCTTCTAACAGAACCAGGTAAAGTTGCAACCTGTGTCCAGGCATTAGTTGTAGGGTCAAATTTCCAGAAATCATTGTGAACTACTTCAGCAGTATCAATACCCGTCCCGATGTAGCCGAAATTTCCAATAGAAAAACCGACAGCTCTTTCTCTTTTTAATCCGTTAGCAGTTGTGTCAGTTCCAAAATCAGACATACGAGTCCAAAAGTTCTCTGTCTGACTAAAAGAAATAAAACTAAAAAGTAGATAAACAAAAAGGATACAGTGTTGCTTCATTATTTATTGAA
>JAJRQP010000312.1 GCA_024280195.1 Bacteroidota bacterium
CCATCTTCAAAGTAACGACCTCTCATTGGCTTAAAGTTTCCTAAGAAACAACCCGACTCATTTCTGATATAAGGTCCACCCCAAGGGAATTGTGACAATTGTAAATCACCTCTTGATCCTCTTTCCCATTCTGCTTCAGTAGGCAAACGGAAATCATTTACAAATAAATCTCCCATTGCAACTAACCAGCTATTCATCAACTGTGTTCTCCAGATAGAGAATGCTTTCGCTTGCGTCCAAGTTACACCAACTACTGGGTAGTTATCGTAAGCAGGATGCCAGAAATACATATTTGTCATTGGATCGTGGAAAGAATAAGTAAAGTCACGTACCCAGCACAATGTATCAGGATAAACGTTAATTATCTCATCAATAATAAATCGTTGACGATTTGCATGGCCTCTAATTGCATTAGAACCACCTTTCTTATTGATACCATTACTTAAATCTAAATCTTGACCTTGAGGTTCTTCTGTAAATGGATGCGGAGGAGTTTCTAACTCTCTGTGCTCATCAACTAACTTATTACCTTGATTATCGTAAGCATTCGGAGTAATATTAATTCTACCACGTTTTGCTGCTTCGACTAAATCAATCCAATAGTATCTAAACATTAGCTTACGCACATCAAACTCACGACGCTTGTAAAAACGTTGTGGTTGTGGATAGTACATATCAGCTAAAATAGGAACCAACTCCGGATCTTCATAAGAAAAACTTCTGTCCCAGTTTAAAGAAAAAACTGTTCTGTTTAATTCTCTATCAGATGCATCGTATTCAACATACTCCAGTGCACCTTCATCAAAATACATGTCATCATAGTTAATGTAACGACTTGCATAATCATCTTCTTCTAAACCATAATAGATCTTATCACGAGCAATTGAATCACGCACCCATTCAACGAATTGGCGATACTCATTATTCGAAATCTCTGTTTGATCCATATAAAAAGCTTGTACGGAAACCGTCTTCGCTCTAGTTTGGTGCAAGAAAGGCATATCTCCATCGTTTCCTCCCATCTGATAGGAACCAGAAGGGATATAAACCATTCCCAAAGGAATTTGTGGATGATATACAGGTCTCCCCAACACACCAGTCAACTCGCCTGTTCGTGAACTACACGATGCGAGCACTACGCTAATAATAGCAAATAACAAAAGTTTTTTCATTCTACCTCTTTTTTATCTTACCGGATATCTAAATTAACTTACTTACAGGATCTAATTACTTCGATATAACGGGACCTTCTACCTAAAGGTTACAAATATTACAAAAATATTTTACAATTACAACCATCTAGGGTGTTTAGATTTTTGAATTGGCACAGGTGGAAGGAAGTAACAGTACTTTACCATTATTTCATGTGTACCTCTTGAAACACTCGATAACTTATTGATTGTGATATCATAAGAATACCCAATAGTTAAATCCTTGATAGGCTTATAGCCTAACATAATTGCAATCGCATCAGAGGTTCTATATGTCAAACCGCCATAAGCAATGTCTTTCCATAAATAACGTGCATTGATGTCTGCAGACATTTTAACAAGGTCTGTTCTTAATAATAAGTTTGTTTCGATATCACCAGGACCAATACTTCTAAAAGTTTTTCCACCCATTAGATAGTAATGTCTTTTAGAGTCATAAGTTGTTACATTTAAACCTCCTGCAAATCTACTTTGTGACAAATGTGTCGAAGAAAGTCCTACGTAATAGTCTGCAGCTCCTTTTAAATAAACACCAAAGTTTAAATCTAAATTGTTTGCAGAATATGCTGTTGGCAAAGTTCCATCATTCAAAGTTGTTGGCGGCACCCATTCTGGACTCATTGAAAAATTCATTAATCCAACTCCGACTCCTAATCCTAATGTTCCAACACCATTAATTTGCAAAGGATATGAATAATTTAGCAACACATTGTTTTGTCTATTAAAACCAATTTGATCATGGTAAAAAGAAATTCCTATTCCTCCGGGGAAGAATCGGTTCATGTTTGCTTCGACATTTAGAAGAACAGAGTTTGGAGCTCCATTAACCTTGTCCCATTGATTACGATACATCATCACACCACAAATGCCTTCGTCAATTCCTGTTTCTCCAGGGTTTAAACTCATCTTGTCGTACATGAAATGCGTAATCAGCTTATCTTGCTGAGCAAAAGAACTAGTTGCTATAACTAGTAACAATACTACTACTAAGGAATTTTTTTTCATAAATTTCGCAAAAGTTTTATTCTATTTAAATAAATGTATTTATTACAAAAAACACGTATTTGGGGACTAAAATAACTATTTATATTTTAATAAAGGAATTAATTCTACAGAAGTTAAAAAAAAGTTAAAATTTCATTAGTGTTCGATAAAAAATATTGCATTCTTCAGAGTTACAGTCGTAACCTTATAATGCGATGATTGTATCAAATAAACCTTGCTTTTACTTTTTTTGATGAAATGGAGTTCTCTTACTTTTTTTCATTGCCAAAAAAAGTAACAAAAAA
>JAJRQP010000313.1 GCA_024280195.1 Bacteroidota bacterium
ACTCTTTTGTTGCGGAATCATGTGGAATGCGCAATGGCGCGTTGGTTATCTAATAGTTGGTTTTATAAGTTGTTCTACAAAAGAAAAGATAAGAAAAAGTAAGCTGTTGGGATAGAGATACTCTTTTACGTTTGGTCCGAGATGAAATCTCGAACCAGCGGTTTAGTTTGCTATTCGCGGACTAGCGGAGGAGGGCTAGAAGGAAGACATTAGAAGCACAACTACTACGGAGCTGGTAACCGTGGCACATAAAACACTTTAGTAACATTCCTCAGTTGAAGTTCCATTATTTGCTTATTCCAATCCTTGGGTTTATCATCTTGATAATAAAAAGGAAAGCCATTTGTAATCCAATTATCTCTGTACTCACTGAATGAATAATTTTTATTATGGTCATCATAACCAAATTCAAATCCACAACAAGAACAAACTTCAAATGACGGGCATGAGCCACTATTATCACTATACGGAGGTTCAAACAAATCACTATATCCACATACTGGACAAATACTCAACAAAATCATAACTGTTATTTAATTAAATCAGAGGCTGCTTGTCCTAAATCTTTTTTCACATTATCCTTAAAACAACCCAAAGCTGGTGCGCGATTTCATCGCGTTCATCCTTAACCTATCTAACCTCAACAACTCCATCTACCAATCCTTTTTTTCTGTATAGTCAAAACACAGCTATATAAATATTGCTCAGGTCTAAAAACCAAACCTGCATCTACTCGATTACTGTGAATATACTTAATTTTTTCAAAAGTTACTTTATTACTTCTAACTTCGGGACAGAGATGGCTCTAATGTTTGGTCCGAGATGCAATCTCGAACCAGCGGAGTAGGTTGTTATTCGCGGACTAGCGGAGGGATTCTTCTATTTGGGCCTTTCCATCATTCGAGCAACCCAAAAGAAAAATTCCCGCGAAAATTATACATGCTGTTTTTTTGTTAAAAAATAATTTCATTTATTCGAATTTAGCTTTACTCTGTTTCCTTTCACCTCTGCCCCCTTGTAAATTCGTAAACAGTGTTTTGCCAATTATTTTTGTTGCTTTAATATCGAATCCCCAAAGCTGGTGCGCGATTTCATCGCGTTCATCCTTAACCTACTTAACCACAATAATTCCATCTATCATTCCTTTTTCTCCTGTAGAATCAATAACACTACTATATAAATGATATTCAGGTTTAAAAACTAAACCTGCATCTACTGGCTTACTGTGAATATACTTATTTTTTTGAAAAGGAACTTTATTGCTTCCAACTTCGGAACAGAGATGGTTCTAACGTTTGGCTTTAGAAGCACCTTCTTCATGTTTCAGAATCAGGTAGAATGCGGTCCGAGATAAAATCTCGAACCAGCGGTTTTTCTTATTACTCGTGGACTATCCGGGGCACGATCAGGTTAGTTTATTCGTTCGCTAGCTTATAAAGTTTTTAATTTTTTGAGTAAATCTGACATTAGACGATTAACTGCTGGCCCCATTTGTAGCTCATTAACCATTACCATAGAGCTCATTTTGGTGTGTTTTTAAGCTGTATTCCTGTTGTTTTTGAGCTTTAAATTATTTGTAGCTCACTAATATTTGAATTTACACAGATAATAGTGTATTTTTGAGCTTTAAACGATGCTGTTTTGAGCTTCAAACAAGAATAGACGATGTTACCTGAAATAGACGATAAAATAATAAACGTAATTGCAACGAGCCCATTAAGTTCATCTAAAGAAATTTGGGAAACATTAAAAACCGAGCATCAAGGTTTTGAAATATCTTATGCGACATTGAAAAGAAGGTTGAATGGTTTAATGTCTAAGAATCTTGTTTCATTGACAGGAAAGGGTAGAGGAACAAAGTATATTATTAGCAAGGAGTTTCAGATATTATATCCTATTGATGATGAAAGTTATTTCACAAAAGACATGTCCGATAGGAATGCAAAAAAAGGATTTAATTTTGATTTAATAACAGACGTATTAAAAGAAGCGAAACTATTTACTGAAGAGGAATTACAGAAATTAAATGGGCTTCAGGAAGAGTATACTGAGAATATAAATAAACTAACCGAAACGGAAAACAGAAAAGCGTTAGAGCATTTATCAATTGATTTAAGCTGGAAATCATCAGAGATTGAAGGAAACACTTATACATTATTGGAAACTGAAGCTCTTTTGAAAAATAAAGAAACTGCAGAAGGTAAAACAATGGAAGAGGCTAATATGTTGCTTAATCACAAAGAAGCGCTCGATTTTTTGATTCAGGAGAAAACTTATTTGAAGCCACTCACCGTTGCTAAAATTGAAAATATACACAGCTTACTAGTAAAAAACTTAAACATTGACAGAAACATTAGAAAAGGTATTGTGTCGGTAACAGGAACAAATTACAAGCCTTTGGATAATGAACATCAAATTAAAGAAGCTCTCCAAGATATGTGTGAAATCGTTAATAAGCGGGAAAACATCTTTGAAAAATCATTGTTGTTATTAGTATTTATATCGTATATACAAGCATTTGGAGATGGTAATAAAAGAACGGCAAGAATAATTAGCAATGGAGTTTTAATCCAAAATAATTATTGTCCAATTTCATTTCTTACGATAGATTCTGTAAAATATAAGAAAGCAATGTTAGTTTTTTACGAACAAAATAACCTTAGCTCTTTCAAGAGAATATTTATTGACCAATTTGAGTACGCAGCGATTACTTACTTTTCTTAGGACATCATTTCTTAAAGCCAAGAGTTATGTAATTGAATATGAGGTTATTTAGAACGAGAGTGAAATTCGCTTTTGATAGCTAAATCAACTGTATTGAATCTTATTGAGTTAAATTGATATTCAATTATTTTTTTAGTGATAATTCAGCACTAAATTACCTGCTATAAAAACGAAAAGCCCTGTGTTAACAGGGCTTTTGTCGTTTAAAAGTACTCGAGGCGGGACTTGAACCCGCACGCCCCGAAGAGCACAGGATTTTAAGTCCGGCGTGTCTACCAATTCCACCACTCGAGCATTTATCTATTCGGACTGAATAAATAAGGTAGTATTTATTGCGATTAACTTCACTTCGCTGGAGCGGGAGACGGGGCTCAAACCCGCGACCTCCACCTTGGCAAGGTGGCGCTCTATCAGCTGAGCTACTCTCGCTTATATTTCAATTTTTTTCCGTTGCAACGTTCTGCAACGGGCGACAAATGTACTAAGTTTTTCTAAACTACAAACACTGAAACCAAAAAAAATTAACCTCCTGTCAATTTTTTTATTTCATTGAGCTTCATTAATGCTTCAACGGGGGTCAAGGTATTGATATCAATGCTTACCAATTCTTCTCTAATGTTCTCTAAAACAGGATCATTTAATTGAAAAAAGCTCAATTGCATATCTTCCAAATCGGGTGAAGGAGATTTCCTCTTCGTTTTGCTTTTTCCTTTCGACTCTGTCAATTCATGGGAAGACTCCAATTGCACCAACATACTTTCTGCTCGTTGCAAAACTTGCTGTGGCATTCCTGCTAATCGCGCGACGTGAATACCAAAAGAATGCTCACTCCCACCTTCGACCAACTTACGCAAGAAGAGAATTTTCTTCCCCACCTCTTTTACCGAAACATTGAAATTTTTAATGCGAGAAAAACGATTCGTCATCTCATTTAATTCATGATAATGCGTAGCAAATAAAGTTTTGCCCTTCATTTTTGGATGCTCGTGAATGTATTCTGCAATTGCCCACGCAATAGAAATTCCATCGTAAGTGCTTGTGCCTCTGCCTATTTCATCGAGTAGAATTAAAGAACGATTCGATAAATTATTCAAAATACTTGAGGTCTCGTTCATCTCAACCATGAAGGTTGATTCTCCAGAAGAAATGTTATCCGATGCTCCAACACGCGTAAAAACTTTGTCAACGAGGCCTAATTCTGCGGAAGATGCAGGAACAAAACTTCCCATTTGTGCCATCAAAGAAATCAATGCTACCTGTCGAAGCAACGCACTCTTACCTGACATATTTGGACCGGTAATCATCATGATTTGCTGTGAATCGTTGTCCAAATAAACATCATTTGCAATGTATTCTTCTCCCGTTTTTAATTGTTTTTCAATCACAGGGTGACGGCCCGCTTTTATGTCAATCGCAAATCCTTCGTTAACCGAAGGCTTGCAATAATCGTTGTTTTTGGCTGTCTCGGAGAATGATAAAAAGCAATCCAATTGCGCTATCAAGAAGGCATTCAATTGAATTGGTTGAATATAGTCTGCCATTGCAAAAACTAAATCTTGGTACAAGCGAGTTTCAATTGCAACGATTTTCTCTTCAGCCCCCAAAATTTTACCTTCGTATTCTTTTAATTCTTCGGTGATGTAGCGTTCAGCATTTACCAAAGTTTGCTTTCTCACCCATTCTTCCGGAACTTTATCCTTGTGTGTGTTTCTTACTTCTAAGTAGTAGCCAAACACATTATTGAACGCCACTTTTAAACTTGGAATGCCTGTTCTTTCGCTTTCTCTTTTTTGCAATTGCTCCAAATAATCTTTTCCTGAGAATGAAATCGCACGAAGTTCATCTAATTCTTTATTAAAACCATCGGCAATCACTTTTCCTTTTCCAATGTGCAAAACAGGATCCTCTTGCATCGTTTTCTCAATAAGAGAAAGAAGTTCTTCACACGGATTGATTCTATCAGCAATACGCTTCAAAACATCTGTTTCTTCCGAAGAAATTAATTCTTTAATCGGTTGCATTTGAAGCAGAGTACGTTTCAAAGAAATGACTTCTTTCGGATTGACTTTTCCAACAGCAACTTTAGAAATTAAGCGTTCTAAATCGTGAATTTGCTTCAGGCGCTCTCCCAGTTCAAAAACAATCGTGTCATTATTATAGAATGATTCCACTGCATCCAATCGATCTTGAATGGGTTTCAAATCTTTTAACGGAAGCACCATCCAACGTTTCATCATACGCCCACCCATCGGAGTTTTTGTAGAATCAATGACTTGAATTAAGGTCGTAGCATTCTCGTGTGGAGAACTAATTAATTCGAGGTTGCGAATCGTAAATCGATCCAACCAAACGTATTTTTCTTCTTCTATCCTCGAAATCGCTGTAATATGACCCAGCCTATCGTGTTGATTTTCTGATAGATAGTGGATAGCTGCTCCTGCAGAAATAATTCCTGCCTCTAAGGAATTGATTCCAAAACCTTTCAATGACTTGGTACCAAATTGCTTGTTCAAGCTCTCAATGGCATAGTCTTCAGTAAATACCCAATCTTCAATTCTAAACGAATAATACTTGTTTCCAAATGCTTCGTCGTATTGTTTTGAATTGCGTTTATTGTAAATAATCTCTGTGGGTTCAAATCCTTGAATCAACTTCTCGATGTATTCTTTATCTCCTTCTGCTACTAAAAATTCTCCCGTAGAAACATCCAAGAAAGAAATTCCAAGAAGGTCTTTCTCAAAATGAACGGTACACAAAAAATTATTTTTCTTTTGATCTAAAACTTGGTCATTGAAAGAAACACCTGGAGTTACCAATTCTGTCACCCCTCGTTTCACAATTGTTTTGGTCATTTTCGGGTCTTCCAATTGGTCGCAAATAGCTACTCGTTGACCTGCACGAACCAATTTTGGCAAATACGTATCAAGAGAATGATGAGGAAAACCAGCTAATTCAATCGGCCCCGCTGCTCCGTTCCCTCTTTTTGTGAGAACGATTCCCAAAATCTTAGAAGTAACAATCGCATCTTCGCCAAAAGTTTCGTAAAAATCACCCACCCTAAAAAGCAGTAAAGCCTGGGGGTGACGAGATTTAATCGCATTGTATTGTTTCATCAATGGCGTCTCTTTTTTACCTTTTTCTGCTTTTATTTTCGTCAAGTCGATTGATTTTTTAATTTTTGCAGTGTAAATGTAACGGCGATTCGCAATTTTGCAAAATATAAACAGCTGTTGTTATCCACAATATGAACAAAAAACTAAAACTATGGGAGCTTGATAGAGTTTCCAACGAAGAATTCAAAGAGCAAGAAAAGTTCCCAATCATTGTTATTCTAAACGATATCAGAAGTTTAACCAATGTGGGTACATTCTTCAGAACATGCGATTCTTTCAATGTTGAAAAGATTTATTTATGTGGAATAACCGCTACGCCGCCGCACCGAGAAATTCAAAAAACAGCGATTGGAGCAACTGAATCTATGATTTGGGAACATGTCGATTCTACCATTGATTTGGTGAACCAGTTAAAAAGCGAAGGAATTAAAATTTGCTCAATTGAACAAACGGAGCAAACAACCTTATTGCAAGATGTATCAAAGCTTCCGAAAGAAAAATATGCACTTGTATTTGGCAACGAAGTAAATGGTGTCGACCAAGATATCATTGACGCGTCGGATTACATCATTGAAATTCCACAATTTGGTACTAAGCACAGTTTGAACGTTTCCGTTTGCGCAGGAATTGTAATGTGGGAATTTGTAAGAATGCTGGAGTTGAAATAAAAGAACAACCATTCATCATTTTTTTTTGCGACATCCACTTGTTATGTTTATTTTCGTTAGTACAATTAATTAAAAACACATCTTATGAAAGTTTTAAAAGGATTACTCATCACCTTAGTGGTGCTTGTCGCATTGTTCTTTATACTGAACCTTGTCGGACCCAAGAATTACAAAGTAGAACGAACACAAACAATAAACGCACCAGTTGCAGTTGTTTATGAGCAAGTTGTAAAATTTAACAATTGGGATTCATGGTCTCCTTGGAAAGAGAAAGATCCATCAGCAACTTACACGCTATCTGGAGAAGACGGAACAGTTGGAACTCGTTATGCATGGTCAGGTGATCCAGAAACAACTGGAGAAGGTTCAATGACTATCAATGAAGTTACTACCAATGAAAAGTTTGCTTATGATTTAGCGTTTACTGCTCCTTGGGAAATGAGTTCAAAAGGGCATTTTTCTTTCAGTGAAAACGAAGGTCGAACTACAGTTAAGTGGATAGACGAAGGAGACATTCCTTTTATGCAACGTGGCATGATGCTGTTTATGGATTTAGATGGAATGATGGGACCTGATTTTGAAAGAGGTTTAGAGAAAATTGATTCGCTTTCTGTTATTTTAGCTAATAATGCAAGCTCTTCTGTTGAGGTTATTGAAACTGATTTCCCTGGCGGAATGTATGTTGGTGTACGAAATAACACAACAACTGAAGAAGCAATGACAGCCGAATTTTACGATAGTAATTTTGGTAAAATCGGTGCTTTTTTAGGAGAGAATCAAATTGAAATGGTGGGAGCACCCGTTTCGTTGACTTATGTTTGGGATATGGAAAATAACATTGCAGAAGTTGTACCTGCATTTCCAGTAGCAACTCAAGTTGATGTTGCTGAAGGTTTAGAATTTATTGAAATAAAAAGTAACAAAGCAGTCATGGTAAAACATTATGGTCCATACACAAGTGTTGGTTCAAGTCATGAAGCAATTGGAAAGTATTTAGCGGAAAAAAATCTAGACCATTCAGTTGTAATTGAAGTCTATGCGAATGACCCTTCAGAAGTTGCTCCAGAAGAAGTTTTGACAGAGATTTATTATTTATTGAAGTAAGTAGCATCTGTTTTTTGTATTATAGATTTAACCACGGATGCACGGATAGCAGTTAATTATCCGTGCATCTGTGGTTATTTAAACAATCGGTACATTTTTTGTAAACTGCACACTCGAATTATAAATAAACAATATGAAACTAAAGATTACCATTTTCGCCATCGCTTTGATGCTTTTCAACATGAGTTTTGCTCAAAAAGTAAAAATTAAAGACAATTTCGCACTAGTTGATGGGGCCCCATACATCCAATGGGAAAAAGTAAGCAGTATCGAATCTTCTCTTAGAGGGTTAAACTCAACTGAAGAAGAAATTTTCGCATCTTGGTTAAACTATTCTGATCCTGCAAGAGTCACAAGTGCAAACCCAGAAGGAAAAGTACGATGGGTAGAATTGTATTTTCCAACCTTGGAGTTAAGGTGCGAAGTTAGGTCGTGCTCGCGGAAAGAACTGGTTAAAACACTTATGCGAAACAATATTTATGTTGACGGTCTATTAAGTAAAGAAAATACGTTAAAATTGGTCAAGAAATACGGAATGAGATTCTCTGAAAGTAAACCAAACAGCAATATAAAAGTAATCATCAACAACTAGAAAAGCCATATAAACACCCGTGCATCTGTGCATCCGTGGTTAATGTCAAAAAATAATCCTTCTTTAAGACAACTTTCTTAAAAGTAACTTTTATCACCTATTAGATGATTCATTTTCATTAGTTTTGCAAATTGTAAAAGAAGAACAATGATTAAAACAGATATAATTATCATCGGTGCAGGTCCAGTTGGGTTATTTACCGTATTTGAAGCAGGTTTACTTAAGTTGAAATGTCATTTAATTGATTCTCTTCCACAACCTGGAGGACAATGTTCTGAGATATATCCAAAGAAACCCATTTATGATATACCTGGTTTTCCTTCTGTTTTAGCTGGAGAATTAATCGACAACTTGATGCTTCAAATTGAACCTTTTAAAGCAGGGTTCACCTTAGGAGAAGCGGCTGTTAAAATTGACAAAACGGAAGACGATACATTTATTGTTACGACTGTAAAAGGAACAAAACACGAAGCACCTATTGTTATGATTGCTGGTGGATTAGGTGTTTTTGAGCCTCGTAAGCCACCTATTGAGAACCTTGAATTTTATGAAGATAAAGGAGTAGAATACATCATCAAAGACCCTGAAATGTATCGCAACAAACGTTGTGTGATTGCAGGTGGTGGTGATTCTGCATTAGATTGGGCTATTTTCTTAACAGAAAAAAACATTGCCAGTGAAGTAACCTTAGTTCATAGAGGTGCTTCATTTAGAGGTCATTTAGATTCTGTACAAAAAGTAATTGACCTTTCTGAAACAGGAAAAATCAATTTAGTTACGGAAGCCGAAGTGAAGGGAATTAACGGAAGCGATAAGTTAGAAAGTTTAACCATCAAACACAAAAGAGACGGTGAATTTACCAAAGAAGCAGACCACTTTATTCCACTATTTGGATTGAAACCAAGTCTGGGACCAATTGGTGATTGGGATTTAGACATTGAAAAAAATGCAATCAAGGTCGATACAACTGATTATTCTACAAACATACCAGGAATCTATGCAATAGGTGACATCAATACCTATGAGAATAAGTTGAAGTTGATACTTTGCGGTTTTCACGAAGGAACATTGGCGGTTCAATCTGCTTTTGCAAGAATTCATCCAGAGAAAAAGAACGTGTTGAAATATACAACGGTGAATGGAGTGACGGGGTTTTAAGTAGTTAGAAATGTAGAATGAGACTCTCGAAGTCTACATTTTACTATCTTTATACCGTGAATAAGAAAACAATCAACGCGGTTATCATTCTTGGGGTACTTTCTGTACTTAGTATTCTTTTGGTTCAAATTTATTGGATTGGTACAACCACTTCTTTGCACGAAACCTCCATTGCTATTCAAGAAAGAGAAGACAGTTTGAACGTTGTTCACCTCGAAGAAAAAATCAACATCGCATTGGTTCATATTTTAGAAGATATCGCAGAATTTAAAAGTGATAGTTCTGATTTGTATGGAGCGATTAAACAAGTAGAACCTTTTTATTATTCTGTTGATATTCAAGAAGAATTGCACCCTTTTTACTTAGAAAACTTACTAAAAAGAGAACTGTATTCTCAACATGTGAATCATAATTTCCAATATGGGATTTACGATTGCTTTACGGATTCTATTGTTTTTGGGAAGCTAATGGAATACTCAGATGAGAAACAAGAATTCAACGTTTCCGACACTATTAATGATAAAACTTCTGAACAGTTAAAATGGAAGAAAGATGGGCACTATTTTACTGTATTCTTTCCTGAAATTAAGAACAATTCTACTAGCGATATTATTACAAAGCCTTATTCTCCATACGTTTTCTTATCGTTAATTGTCATTCTTGTTTTGCTGTTTTTTGGATTTGCTGTAATGGTCATTCTCAAGCAAAAAAGATTGTCAGAAGTAAAAACTGACTTCATTAACAATATGACGCATGAATTGAAAACACCAATTTCTACCATTGGACTTTCTTCTGAAATGATTTTGCGAGCAGATGCAAAAACAGAGACTGATAAAATTAAAAAATATGCAAGTCTTATCTTTAAAGAAAACAAACGATTAGAAAATCAAGTAGAACGAGTTTTAAATGTTGCAAAACTAGATAAAGAAGCAATCAATCTTAGTAAAGAGGCTTTTGATCTACACGAATTATTTGAAGAAATAAAAGACAGTTATGAATTAAATCCTTCAGATAAAAAAGTGACGATTGAACTCAACTTAAGCAATAAAAATTGTGTTGTTTTTGCAGATCCAGTTCACATCACCAATGTTTTTTACAACTTAATTGACAACGCAACAAAGTATTGCAAAAAAAATCCAGAAATCACGATTACAACAAATTCTACCAATAAAGGAGTACAAGTGTTTATTCAAGACAATGGAATTGGGATCAAGAAAGAAAACATACGTTCCATCTTCGATAAGTTTTACCGTGTCCCAACTGGGAACCTCCACGATGTCAAAGGGTTTGGATTAGGACTTTTCTATGTTAAAATGATTCTTGCAGAGCACAATGTTCCTATAAAAGTGACCAGTAGAATTAATGAAGGTACTACTTTCTCACTATTCTTTCCCGTACAATAAATAAAATGTAAGGTTTACATCTTTACTTCGACCAAATCGGTTAACTTTCTATACTTTAACAGCATGAAAACGATTTTCTATTTATTCACCTTTTTAACTTTTTCTTTTTCTGTAGCTTCTCAAAACGCATTCAACTTCTTTTC
>JAJRQP010000314.1 GCA_024280195.1 Bacteroidota bacterium
ATTTCGCATACGGGAATAGCATCCAAGCAAGTGGTTCAATGCACTGCCCAGCTTCATCCATAATCAACACATCAAATTCTGCATCCTCTGCTAAAAAGTTTTTGAGTCCAATTGGAGTGCCTAGAATTACATCTGCTTCTGAGAATAATTTTTCTTCAAAATATGCTTTAATTACTCTAATCTCTTTTCGGATTTTCTTCATTTCACGAAAAAGTAACGAACGCTGTTCTCTTTCTGCCTTCCCAAAACTTCGTTTGTATTGCAAAGCCATTCTTCGAAATTCTTCTGCTTGAATTTTTAATCGTTTGATTTCTTTTTGCTCTTTTGCATTCTTCATTTTTCCTTCGCTGGTAAACGGGGCAATGACCTCGTCAACTTTGAGAGAGTTTCCAACGCGAAGAATTTTAACCTTCTCGTCAATCAAACCTTTTGCAAAATTATCAACGGCAGAATTACTTGGAGCACTGACAATGATTTTCTTTTTTTGCTTGATTAACTGAATTGTCCCTTCAACTAAAGTCGTTGTTTTACCTGTCCCCGGAGGACCGTGGACTATGAGAAGTGATTCGTTAGCAATAATTCCATTGACGCAGTTTATTTGGCTAGAATTAAGCAGATCATTGGAGTATTCGAGCTTTTGATTATTCGACACCTTGGGGAAAGTGTTACTGGAATCACCAAATTTCAATTCTCCATGAATGTTTTCAAATAAGTTTTTTATTATCGGCAAAGAATCGATGTTCTTCACGGCATCAATCATACATTGATTGGTGTATTGATCGGGAGCTAATTTAATTCCAACTCCTTTGTCTTCTATCCAATCTGGAAACTCTGGAGCAAACAAACGAAATGAACCTCGCTTCCCTTCCATGCCTATAAAAACACCTTTGATTGGATCTTCTCCTGTTAGAAAACATTCAATGGCGCTATTGCTTTTGAAATTACTGGTATCTGCATAAAAAGGCAAGTTAAAAGTAATTTCAGGGTAGTCTGCATAGCCAAAGGTCTTACGTGTGACATTGATTGGATGCAAAGCTACGTTGTAGGCTTTCAATTGCTTCAAACCAACTCCAGAATCTAGTTGATAGCGATTTTGTTGCTCTTTTATTTCGAGCTGAATACAAGATATGAGGTTGAATTGGTGTGGGTGCATTTATGACAGAATTAGTTAATTAACTTTTCTACCTGCTTTCTCAAAAGAGGTATCTCTTTATTAATTATTCCCCAAATAATCACATTATCTACATTGTCATAAGAATGAATTACCCAATTTCTGAGGTTGACAATTCTGCGTGTACTAGATATATCTATTTCAGGGTTTATTTTAAGAATTCTATTTACAGCTTCACCAATAATTTCAATTTCTCGTTCAACTGCTCTACGAACCAATTTATTTGATTCATAAAATTCAAAATTAAGCTCATGATTCAAGTAATCATCAATGGATTTTATAGAAGAAAGAATATCAAAGAGGTATTTATTAATTTTATGCAGCTGCATACAACAATTTCTTTGTTTTCTCTATCTCTTTTATAAAGAAAGGATTAGAAAGAGACTTATCTGTGATTAAATCAACCTTTCTATTGAATAATTTTTCGAGTGCAAGATGCAAATCGAAATAATTATCAGTGTATTGTTCGAAAGAAATGTCTTTGAATGAAATCAGAACATCTACATCACTTGAAGGTGAAAAACTTTCTGTTGTTACAGAACCAAAAACGTGCAAAGTAGCCACATCAAACTTTTGACATAGTTGCATAATTTCTTCGATATGTTCTTGCACCATTTCTTGCATAGTATATCAAATATACGAAATTAGATTTTATTACTAATATTAACCTAGGGAGTTTTAAGAAGTTTGTAGTAATCTTTTACTTCAACATAAATCATTGAACCATTTAGTCGGGTTCTAAAACACACACTTATTAACTCTCCTTTTCTATTGTAAACTTTTTCCCACCTCTTAATCGAATCATCCCACTTCTCATCAAAATAAGTTTCAACATGTAGCTTATTTGTCCCTTCATAGTAGGCTTTCCATAATCCAATTTTTAATCCATCTTCATTTCCTTGATTAATTGGCTTCGATTTATCAAAAATATATTCATCAGGCAGTTTGACACGACGACTATCATGATGAAAAAATTGTAATTCGTTGACCATTAACACGAAATTCGTATCCTTAATATCGGTCAACGACAAGTTTAATTCAAAACAACAATCGCACATTGTTACAATCACCATTTCTGGAATTTCATTCCCTAAAGAATCAAGCTCGATAGGCCTAGGTTCACTTAATTCCAGATATAATGTATCATTGACTATTGAAATTGCAGGATTTAAATCAAAAGTACAATTCTCCCTAAATCCTATTGACAAAAAAAGAGTGTCAGAATAAATAAACTTTGAAATAATTCTAGGTTGGATTAGTTCTACTCTTGAATTTACATCACAAGGAGACAAGCTGTAATCTACTATTTCTTGCGAAAAAACACAGTTAGATAAAAATAAGTAAGTGATTAAAATGAGCCTCATAACTCTATATCATCAATAATCATGCTATTAAAATAACTGAAGGACTTCTATCCAGTTTTCAAAACTTCAAAGCTCCAAATCAACTGCATCTCCCCTATCTTCTCTTCTAAAATAGCAATCTTACCCAAAGCATCAGCTTCCTTCTTCTTCTCTACTGCAACAACTTGCTCTGGTGCTCCCGCTACAAAACGCTCGTTAGATAATTTTTTCTGAACACTTTTTAAGAAGCCTTTAGCATACTCCAATTCTTCTTTCATTTTTACTTTCTCCGCTTCCACGTCAATTGTATCACCAAATGGAATAAAATATTCGTTTTGATTTACAATGAAAGAATTTGCATTGGCAACCTTCTCAGTTGTGTATTCTAACACAGAAAGATTACCCATCTTCTTAATCACTGAATCAAAATCTTGATTTAAATCAGTGTTCTTTTTAATAAACAACTCCAACTTGATTTTATTGGCAATATTGTTCTTCTTTCTGATGTTACGAATGTTTGTAATGATCTCATTGGCTAAATCAAATTTGGTTAGAACGGCATGGTCGCACTTCTCAAGCTCTGGCCATTGCGCAACAACGATATCGTCTTCTCTATCTTCAATAAGGTGCCATAATTCTTCTGCAATAAAGGGAGTAAACGGTTGTAACACCTTTAATAATTGCTTAAAAAACGACTTTGTTTCTGCCAAAGTTTTCGCGTCAATTGGATGTTGGTAACCCGGTTTAATCATTTCCAAATACCAAGAACAGAAATCATCCCAAACCAATTTGTAAGAGGTCATTAATGCCTCAGAAATCTTAAATTGATCGTATTGAGCATTGATTTTTGCTAATTCTTGGTTAAACTTTGCTTTAAACCACTCTATTGCTTTCACTGATGATTCAGGTTGTTCCAAATTCTCTTGAACCTTCCAAGAATCGACTAGTTTAAAAGCATTCCAAAGTTTATTGGTAAAGTTTCGACCTTGTTCACATTGCGAACTGTCGAATGGTAAATCGTTTCCAGCAGGAGAAGAAATCAGCACCCCAACTCGTACTCCATCTGCACCATATTTATTAATCAACTCGATAGGATCCGGAGAATTACCCAAAGATTTTGACATCTTTCTACCGAGCTTATCTCTCACTATACCAGTATAATACACGTTTTTAAAAGGAATCTCTCCCATGTATTCATTTCCAGCAATGATCATTCTTGCTACCCAGAAGAACATAATTTCTGGTGCCGTCACCAAGTCATTTGTTGGGTAGTAATACTTAATCTCTTCATTCTCCGGCTGCGTCAATCCATTAAAAACAGAAATAGGCCACAACCAACTAGAGAACCAAGTATCCATTACATCTTCATCTTGTCTAAGGTCTGATTCTGCAATCGTTCTTCCTGATTTTTCAGTTGCAGAAACTACTGCTTCTTCAATTGTTTTGGCAACAACGAAATCATTCTCTCCTTTTCCATAGTACCAAGCTGGAATTTGATGCCCCCACCACAATTGACGAGAGATACACCAATCTTTGATATTCTCCATCCAGTGACGGTACGTATTTTTAAACTTCTCAGGGTGGAATTTAATATCACCATTCATTACGTTATCCAATGCTGGTCCAGCAAAATCTTTCATAGACACGAACCATTGCAAAGAAAGACGAGGTTCAATTACTGCAGATGTTCTTTCAGAATAACCGACTTTATTGATGTAATCTTCCGTCTTTGTCAAATATCCTTTCTCATCCAATTCTTTCTCAATTGCTTTTCTAGCATCAAAACGATCTTGTCCTTCATAATGCATAGCATTGGCATTCATAGAACCATTTTCATTAAGAATATCAATTGTTTCTAGGTTATGCTTCTTCCCTAAATCGTAATCATTGGTGTCATGCGCAGGAGTTACTTTTAGGCAACCTGTCCCAAAATCCATGTCCACGTAATCATCAAAAATGATTGGAATTTCACGGTTGCAAATCGGAACAATTGCCTTCTTCCCTTTCAAGTTTGCATAACGCGCATCATTAGGATTCACACAAATTGCAGAATCTCCCAAAATTGTTTCAGGACGAGTTGTTGCAATTGTTAACCATTCATCATCCGTTCCAGCAATCTTATATCTTACATGAAACAGTTTAGAATTCACTTCTTTATGCAGTACTTCTTCATCAGAAAGTGCAGTCAAAGCCTCTGGATCCCAATTGACCATTCTCAATCCTCGGTAAATTTTCCCTTTGTTGTATAAATCAATAAAAACATCAATAACGGACTCCGAATACTCTTCGCCCATTGTGAAATTGGTTCTTTCCCAATCGCAAGATGCTCCTAGTTTTTTGAGTTGTTCCAAAATTATTCCTCCGTGCTTATCCTTCCATTCAAAGGCATGCGAAAGAAATTCATCTCTTGTTAAATCAGATTTTTTAATCCCTTCTTGCCGTAATTTCTGAACAACCTTTGCTTCTGTCGCAATAGACGCATGATCTGTACCAGGTACCCAGCACGCATTCTTACCCAACATTCTTGCACGACGAACCAATACATCTTGAATCGTATTGTTCAACATGTGCCCCATGTGTAAAACTCCCGTCACGTTTGGTGGTGGGATAACGACCGTGTAAGCCTCTCTCTCATCAGGTACAGAATGAAAATATCCTTTTTCCATCCAGTGTGCATACCATTTCTCTTCCGACTTCTGTGATTCGTACGTTTTTGGGGTCTCCATAGTTCTCTTTAATTATAATTTGCAAAAATAAGGTATTATTTCACAAAGAACACAGGAGTTAAGAAGAAAGAAGAAAAGATTACTAAAATTTTTCTTCTTAACTTCTGACTTCTCACATTCTTAACTTCTTATTACATTTACAAAAAAAAAATCCCCATGAAAACATTTCTAATTCTTGCTATAACTGCCTTACTCTTCCAATCCTGCATGAAAGGAGAATCTGCGGACTTAGTTATACACAATGCAAAGGTGCATACAATGGAAGATGTGGAGAAGTTATATGACGCAATTGCTATTAAGGACGGAAAAATCATTGAAGTTGGTTCTGAACGACAAATTCTTAACAAATATTCTGCAGAGAAATACATTGATGCAGAAAGTAAAGATGTGTATCCTGGTTTTACAGATGCACACGGACATATTTTTAGTTATGCAAGACAAAAATTAAGCGTGAATTTAGTAGGATGCAAATCGTACGATGAAATGTTGGTAAGAATTGAGAAGTACCAAAGCAAACACAATCGTAAGTTTATTATCGGGCGTGGATGGGACCAATCTCGTTGGAAAGCGGATGATATGCCAATAAATAATCGCTTGAATGAATTATTTCCAGATATTCCTGTGTGTTTGTTCAGAATTGATGGACATGCCTTATTAGCCAATGATTATTTGATAGAGAAATCCAATGTTATTGAAAAATTTGAGCAAAATGAAGAATTGAACCAAGGAGGTTATGTTATTACTCATAAACTGAGAACGATTGGATATAATGGGAAAATAAATATTTCGGACACTAAATTACCAACTGGCGTTTTCGTTGATAACGCAATGAACCCTATCCTTGATATTCTCCCTGACTTCCCTACAAAAGAAATGCACGAGGCAATACTTGAAGTACAGGATGAATTATTGAGCTATGGAATCACAGGCGTTCACGAAGCAGGATTAAAACACTTTGAGGTAGAAATGGTAGAAGAATTGATGGAGAACGGTTCGTTACCTTTGAATATCTATGGAATGTTGTTACCCACAGAAGCAAACATTGAATTCGCTCGTGAACATGGCATCTATCAGAAAGACAACTTAACCATTCGTAGTTTTAAAGTTTATGGCGATGGAGCATTAGGTTCAAGAGGTGCATTCTTAAAAGAAGTTTACAGTGACAAGCACGATCATCATGGGTATTTAACAACCTCCTTGAAGCGCATGAAAGAAATCGCGAATATCTGCGAAGAAGTTAATTATCAAATGAATACGCATGCAATTGGCGATTCTACGAACCGAGTTATGTTAGAATTGTATCAAGATATTTATGCTATTAAACCAGATCATCGCTGGAGAATAGAGCATGCACAAATCGTTGACCCAATTGATTTTGCACTTTTTGCAGAAGCAGGAGTTTTTCCGAGTGTACAACCTACTCACGCAACCTCAGATCAGCGCTGGGCAGAATCAAGACTTGGTGAAGAACGTATGGAAGGAGCATATGCTTATCGTTCATTGCTTCAGCAATTTGGAATGCTTGCTATCGGAACAGACTTTCCTGTTGAAATGACAGACCCTTTTGCAACCATTCATTCTGCAGTAAATAGAAAGAACACAGAAAACGAACCTGGAAATGGATTTCTTAAGAATGAAAACATCACTTTTAAACAATGCTTAAAAGGAATGACAATTTGGGCTGCCTATGCTGCATTTCAAGAAAATGAATTAGGAACTTTAGAAAAAGGAAAAGACGCAACATTGGTTATTTTTGAACGCCCTGTTAAAGAAAGTTCGGAGTACCAATACAATTTCGCTACGACAACCATTATTAAAGGAAAGATTGTTTATACAACGGAATAATTCCTAATTGCGTATTAAGACTAATTCTTTACTTTTTTCCATCGCTGAAAAAAGTAATAAAAAAATCTAGAAGTATTTAAAGGTGATTGTAACGCATCCACTGATCACCTTGTTCTTCCTGCACTAACGTTTAGTCTTCATCTTGTTTCGCAAGATTTTTATGCTCTTTTGCTACGCAACGCAATTCCAAACGATGACAGTCTAGCACTGTAAAAAACTTCATGGACAAAATCCAATTTTTTGCTTCAAATTTCGATTCTACCTTCCCCCTATTACTCACATCTTTGGCAATAAAAAAAAGGTTCATTCCTAAGAATGAACCTTTTGAAACGAATTCGACTTTCAAACCAGAAAAGAGAATCGAAATTTCGTTTAAGATCAAGCTCTGCAAGAAGCTTGAATTATCTTATTAAAACGATGGACAAGAGATAGTTCTGAATGACCTAGGTTTTGTTTTACAATTCATATTTAACCCCAGTGACACCTCGTGAGAACCACCAGACACACCGTTATTCAATTTTGAAACAGTTACATCATAGCTATATCCAATTTTAAATTTCTTGGTATTGATACCCAAAGAAAGAATAAATGCATCTCTATTTCTATACCAAGCACCAAATGTAAATACACCGTACTTCACATACGTACCAATGCTAATCTCTTGAAAACCATTTTGGTATTGATAAATGACATTAGGCATGATTGAAGTTCCGTTATTATACTGAGATTTCTGACCTAGCTTAATTTCAGCTCCAGCATGACCTGTAAATCTCATTGGCAACTTAGATTCTCCAACAATCATAGATTCGTTTGGTCTATTTAAGTGATGTACGGCTCCACCAAAGAAAAAGTTTTTGCTATATCCTACAAATCCTGCCGATGCATCGAAGAAATACTTACTCCCACCTCGAGGAACATCTCCTGTTTTATAGATAAAACCTTTTCGAGGATCAATCATATCACCAAACGTCAACTTATCCCAATCTAAAAACTTATTAAACATTGCTGCTCTAGCACCGAATAACATGGTGAATTTTCGATTTACTTTTAAGTGATAAGAGTAAACTAGTCCTAACATTGTTGTTGCAATAGTCCCTTGTCCCTGTCTATCGTGCATTCCGATTACAGCAATCCCTCCATTGATGTTCTTGAAATACTGATCGTACGATGCAGAATACGTGACATAATTACCAGATAAACTTGGCCATTGATTTCTATAATTCAGCGCAAACCTTGGGCAACCGTTAGAACCAGCAAATGCAGGATTCAGATAAATTGGATTCGCATAGAACTGTGTGAATTGAGGATCTTGAGCATTTGCTCCAAAACTCATTGTTCCGATGATTGCTAATAATATTATTATTCCTTTCTTCATATTATAGATTTAATATTCTTCTGCCAATTCGGCTTGGTTTCCCAACAAACTTGATAGAAACTTGATGTGACAAGCTTCTTTTATTGGTCAAACTACTCATTGTATAGTCTGCATTATAGGTTATTGCAAACCTGTTTAATTTTAACCCAATTGATGCTGCTGGATCCAATAAACTTGAAACACCTGCACCAACAACTAACCAGTTGTATCTAAAATTAGCACCTAACCATACCTCAGATAATTTTTCTTTCTTCTGATAAACGATGTATGGAGAAAAACTCATTGATTCTTTCTTGTTTACCCAATCCGTTCCAGCAGAAGCCATTATGTGGTAGTCAGACCTTTTAGGATTACTAATATCATTTGAAAATAGATTGTCTTCATGCCTGAATAAGTTGTCCACTTGTCCATTAATAAAGAACCATTCTGTATTTACCATTAATCCCAAACCTAAATCTTTGTACCAAAGACTCGAACCAACAGGAGTTTGTCCATTTGGATAATATGCTTGCGTATTCTGTCTCTCCATTTCAACAAATTCAGTTCCATTCATTGAACTAGAATTCAACCGCTTATTCCCCATTTTAAATCGAACAGAAGGTTCAAAAGAAATAGACTTTGTTAACGAAAGCTTTGGAGAATACGTTAATGCAGCACTCGCAACATTCACTCCTCCAGAATTATACATTGCATGTTTGATTTGAACACCTAATCCACCTCGCATACCATAATTGTATCCATCAAGGGACAATTGATTCATCATTTGCTCATTCTCTTCACCGTACCATTGCAGTCTTGACAATGTCTGAACACGAGTTGCTAGCATCGTTCCTGTAGAACTAAAACTCACATCATTTGCTAACATACCTGGCACATGATAGTTTGGATCTCTGTAATTTTTAAGTGCAACTGGATTATTAGCCATTCTTCGAATAGTTCTTGAAAACTTTGAAAACTTACTCTTAATCGATTTCTTGTAATTATTATTGGACTTAAAGTTCGTAAATGTCACCTCTCTCTCAGTTCTTGAAGCGAGTACATAATCTTTTTTATCCAAAACCTGTAATTCTTCAACAGGCTTAGTTAGCGTAACTTCTTCTCTGTTCTTGCTTTCTGAATAACTTAAATTCTGAAAAGAAGGGATACGAATACTATTCTCTTTAACATTAGGAATGGAAGAACTCTTAACAATTGAAGGGTTGTTGTTTGCTACAATATTCTCTATGGATTCGTTACTGAAATTTGATTTATTCCTTCTTAATGAATTATCATTCTCTAATGTACTTGCATTAGTAGTTCCATCAACTTTATTTACATCTATTTCAGACTTCAATTCATCAATCTCTTTTTGCATTTTATCAATGACAAGATCTTGTTGATGAACCTTAGCGATGAGTTGAGCATGACTATCTAAAGAAGAAATACTTGAAGAGGTATCATTTGTAGAAAAAAGACTTGCCCCTATTAATAATGCAATAGAAGCAGCACTACTTATATAGAACCAAGCAATTGGTCTTCTTTTACGTTCTAATTCTTCTTGATTTGGAAAAATTGCATTAGCAGGAGTAATTTTGGCCATACCCCAAACATCTCTATCAATATCTACATCAGGGTTTTGAAGCAAGAACAGCTCTAACTGTTCCACTTGTGTAGAACTCAAATTGCCTTCTGACAATTCAAATAACCAAAGATCTATATTTGAAAACGATGGACCACTCATACAAGTTCAATCATTCCTTTTAACTGCTTTTTAATCTTTTTTCTGCCTCTAAACAAATAAACTTTAACTTGAGAATCCGTCAAATCTAGAATCACTCCTATTTCTTTATAAGAATAACCTTCTAGGTCCCGTAATAAAATAACGCTCTTTTGAACTGGAGGTAAAATACTCACCGCTCTTTCAACCACTTGATTAGAATCAGCAACACAACAAGGAGAAATCCCTTCATCGTATTTACCCATTTCTTCAGTTAATTGAATACGTCCTTTTCGATTTGAGAAATTAATCATTGCGTTATGCGCAGTAGTAAACATCCACGATTTTGCTTTGTCAGCCTCCACCTTTCTTCTGTTTACCCAAAGTTTCTCGAATACATCCTGCACAATATCTTTTGCGTCCTCACGATTGTGAAGAAACTTGATCGCATATCCAAATAAATTATTGGAATGTTCTCTTACAATGATATTATACTCTCGTCTTTTCAAATTTATTTTGTATAGATCAGTTACAGTTAAAACAAATAACGACCTTGTTTTGTTACAGTAATATCCGAAGAATTTTACTCAATTATATATATATCTCATTTCGATTACCGTAATGGCATTCTCAATGAACATTCGCTATCTTTCGATGAATATTTATTTTTGTTGTTTTTAGCAGAATTTTCCTATATTCGTATTGTAACAAATACTACAAAAATGATTGAAGCTAAAAGACTTTTTGACATTCCTCATTACCAACTTAAAAACCATCCAAATGACAATATGTTTGTCACAAAAACAGATGGAAAATGGATAGGAGTATCAACACAGAATTTCTTAAATGATGTAATGGATATAGCTAAAGGCTTATTGGCTTTAGGCATCCAGCCGGGAGAGAATGTAGGGATTGTTTCCGGAACTAGATACGAATGGAATGTAATGGATATTGCTATCCAACAAGTTGGTGGAATAGTCGTTCCTTTCTACCCTAATATTTCAGAAAGTGATTACGAATACATTTTCAACGATGCAGGAATAAAAACGGTTGTTCTACAAAACAAAGAGTTAACTGATAAAATCTCTCATATTAGAGGGAAACTTGCCCAGTTAGAGAATGTCTTTACCATGGAAGAAGTTTCTGGTGAGAAGCACATGTCTGCTCTTGTAAAGTTAGGGAAAGATATACCAGAAAGTGATGTTCATGCTAGAATGGAAATTCCAAAACATGAAGATTTGGCGACAATTATTTACACTTCTGGAACAACTGGAAACCCCAAAGGTGTAATGCTTTCTCATAGAAATTTATTGTCAAATGTAGAAGCAACTATTGAAACTATTCCTGCGGATAAAGACTCAAATGTCTTAAGTTTTTTACCCGTTTGTCATGTATATGAAAGAATGCTACATTATTTATACATGTACATTGGATGTTCTATTCATTTTGCAGAATCAATGGAAACTATCGGTGATAATATCCGAGAAGTAAAACCAGAAGTTTTCACAGCAGTTCCGAGGTTACTTGAAAAAGTATTCGATAAAATCATGGCTAAAGGAGATGATTTAACTGGAATTAAACGTAAACTTTTCTTTTGGGCAGTTGAACTTGCAGAACAATACGACCCAGTAAACAGAAGTGCAATGTATAATTTCAAATTAAAAATTGCGCGCAAATTAATTTTCTCTAAATGGCAAGAAGCACTTGGAGGAAATGTTAGAGCGATTGCTTCCGGTTCCGCAGCGCTACAACCTCGTTTAGCGAGAATATTCTTAGCTGCTGGATTGCCAATACTAGAAGGTTATGGTTTATCAGAAACTTCTCCTGTTTGTTCAGTGAATTCTTTCTCAAAGGGAATACGAATTGGGACGGTAGGTGCACTTATCGATGGCGTTGAAGTAAAAATAGCTGATGATGGAGAAATTCTTGTGAAAGGTCCAAATGTAATGATGGGGTATTACAATTTACCTGAAGCTACAGCAGAAACGATTAAAGACGGATGGTTGCACACGGGAGATATTGGTGAATTTATTGAAGGCAAATTCTTAAAGATAACGGACAGGAAGAAAGAAATCTTCAAAACCTCTGGAGGGAAATACATCGTGCCTCAGGCAATGGAAAATAAATTTAAAGAGTCTCGTTTCATTGAGCAAATAATGGTTATTGGGGAAGGACAAAAGTTCCCTTCCGCTTTGATAGTTCCCTCTTACGACTTTCTAAAAGAATGGGCTAAAAGAAAAGGGATTGATATTGGTGATGGATCAAATAAATCATTGATTGCAAACCCTAAAATAAAATCAAGAATTGAAGAAGAAGTGGAAGAATTTAATAAAGAATTCGGAAACTGGGAGAGATTAAAATGCATTGAATTATTAGAAAATGAACTCTCTATTGAAGGTGGAGAATTAACTCCAACACTAAAATTAAAGAGAAAGAAAATAATGGAGAAGCACAAAGCCATTGTTGATAAAATCTATTGTTAATAAAAAAAACCTTGTTTAATCCATTATTATCTAGTAATTTAGACTAAAATAACGACTATGAAAACTATTCTTCCAATTATAACATCACTACTTTTAAGTTCTATAACTATTGCACAAACCTTTTCAGAAGAAGTACTATACAATGTTTCAAGCCAAAACTCTTCACAAGGTGATTTAGATGGAGATGGAGATATTGATTTCGTTTATATTTCAGAACAATTTGCTGGAGTTCCCCTTTCAGCATTAAAGATCTTAGATAGATATTATGTCAATGCAATTCCTAATTATAATACATACATAGTAGACAATGCTCAAAATCCTAATACTACAATTAAAATAGTAGACATTGATAATGACATGGATTTAGATATTATTTGCGCCGGAACTCTTGATACAGTCTTTATTTTTAAAAACAATGGCTTATTCGACTTTACCAAACAAGCTATTGTCATTAATGGTATTGCTGCGGATGTTCAATTTGGAGATTTTAACAATGATAATTTAATTGATCTAATTTATATTGAAACTCTCACAAATTCTGTCAGAATACTTCAGCAAACTACTGGTCTAGCATTTGTAGATAATAATATAACATCCACATTTCTTTTGCCTACAAAAATCAGACTTTTTGATGTTGACAACAACGGTTTGCAAGATTTCATGGTGACAGGAATTAATGAACAAACAGGTGTTGGGCAAGTAAAACTTTTCACTAATAATGGAGGTGGCAGTTTTACTCCTTCAGCAATTGCCTCTTCTCCTGCATACGACGTGTTTCCAATTGATATCGATGGAGATAGTGATTTAGATTTCTTGACAGCAAACATTTACAACGGTCGTTTTGCTTATTGGATTAACAATGGATCAAATTCTTTTACAAAAACTATTTTTCACACACTTGGTTCAGGATATGGCGCATCTGTTGTCAGGGCGAAAGACATGGATAACGATGGAGATATTGATATTGTTACAGGAGATATTGGTTCTGGAGGGATTCTTCTTTTTAGAAATACAGGTGGATTGAATTTTGTGATGGATACAATCTCTGCACAAAATCAAACTTCTGGCTTAAAAATATTTGATGAGGATGCAGATGGAGACAATGATGTGCTATCATCTTCTACGACCAAAGGAGTTAGTGTCTTCAGAAATAAAACAATTATTCTAGGAATAAATGAAATTGATGGACAAGTTTCTTTTGAAGTGTCTCCGAATCCATCAAATGAGATCGTAACTGTTAAGATTGACGAATCCCTCAATATTAGTAATGCTAAGATAGTCTTAATTGATATAAATGGGAAAGAAGTTTATTCTAAGGAAGTTGTAGATTATTCAACTCTGATAAATGTTTCAAAGCTTAACGCTGGGACTTATTTTATTAAAGTAGCTTTAAAAAACAGCATATCGACAGAGAAAATTGAAGTGGTTAAATAATAAACTCACAAGAAAACAAATACGCCCGTGTAACTATTTTACACGGGCGTATTTTATTTATAAATAATATTATGAAATTCTATTCTTTACTTCTTCTCCTTTTAATTCATGTATCTTTATTTGCTCAAATGAGTGATTCACTATTAACCCTAGTAGAGAGCGCTGAAATTGCTTCTCTGTCAAGTACAGAAAAACAGAAAGAATTCTTAACTATTATTTTTAAAACGGATCAAGAAATTCGAACTGAATGGAAAATTGCTGAGATGCAACTCCAAAAAGAAAGTGAGAAGTATAAGCGGTTTTGGGATAAACTATGCAGGACAGATAGCATTCTATTCATGAAGACTAAAGAATATCTTGATGAATTCAAGCACCCAAACAAAGAACATGGTGATTTAGCGTGCTACACTCCACAACTTATTTTTCATCACGCTAGCTTGTACAATTTTCCAAATCTATTAGAATTGAAGACGAACTACTTTCCTCTATTTTATAAGGCTTATCAAAAAGACAACCTTGAACAAAATGCAATTTGGTTTTATTTATTTAGACTGTATCAACAAGTAGAAAAACAGACCTATGTAAACTATGAACTAGGAGATGCGGCTCAAATAGAAGAAATGATTGACTTGCTTAATCTAAAGAGAAACTAATCTCTTCCACTCATCATTGTAATTTTAACAATAACGTGATTAAACTTTGGGTAATAATTCCCTGGTTTAAATCGGAATGTTTTCACGTAGTTCTTTGTATCAATTTTTGCAGGTGTATCTTTCAAGTTAGTCTCAACTAGTCTGGCACTTGTCACTTTTCCCTTTCTGTCAACTGCTAATTCGTACTTCACCCAACCATTGACCCTTCCTTCAATAATATAGGCAGGTTTGTCAAGAATCGGTCTTCTTTCCTCCATCAATGTACCACTGATTAATTGGCCAAAAGAAAAAGATGTTGATAATAAAAAAGAAATAAGTAAGAATCGCATGGTTTAATTTTTGTCTAAATATACAAACTTCGTGCTAACAATTATTGATTCGTAATATTTGACATTTCTCACCTTTCAACTTTCACCTCTCAATTCTTACATCTCTACTAACTAAGCTATCCTTCCCCAATTCGGTCGAGAACGCAACAATTCGCTCAAAACCGAACGAATTCCTTTGTTCTCTTCTTTCTCAATAGTTGGATCATCCGTTAGTAAAGCTTTTGCTGCATCTCTTGCCAAAACAACCAGTCCACCGTCTTTTGCTAAATTGGCGATTTTTAAATCGAGTAAACCGCTTTGTTGTGTCCCCATTAAATCTCCTGGTCCTCGCAGTTGCAAATCAACCTCTGATATTTCAAACCCATCATTGGTACGTACCATCGTTTGCATTCTTTTTAAGCTGTCTTTTCCAATTTCATCCCCCGTCATTAGAACGCAATAAGACTGTTCTCCTCCTCTACCAACACGACCTCTCAATTGATGCAATTGCGACAAACCAAACCTTTCTGCACTTTCAATAACCATAACCGATGCATTTGGAACGTTTACACCAACCTCAATCACAGTTGTTGCTACCATGATTTGCGTCTCTCCCTTAACAAATCGGTTCATTTCAAATTCTTTATCCTCGGGTTTCATTTTCCCGTGCACAATACTCACATGGTATTTAGGTTTTGGGAAAGAACGAGAAATTGCTTCATAACCATCCATTAAATTATTAAAATCAAGAGTTTCCGATTCCATAATCAATGGGTAAACAATGTAAATTTGTCGTCCTTTTTCAATCTCTTCTTTCATGAAACCAAATAGACGCAATCGGCTAGCGTCATATTTATGCATAGTAATGATATCTTTTCTACCAGGAGGCATTTCATCTATCACCGAAACATCTAAATCACCGTAGAAAGTCATTGCTAAAGTTCTCGGAATTGGAGTAGCAGTCATTATTAAAATATGAGGCGGAATGGAATTTTTCTTCCACATTTTGGCTCTTTGTGCAACTCCAAAACGATGCTGCTCATCAATCACAACCAATCCAAGGTTCTTGAATTGTACTGTGTCTTCTAAAAGAGCATGCGTACCTATTAATATCTTCGTTTCTCCCGAAAGTAAGTCTTCATGGATTGGAATTCTTGCTTTTTTCTTCACCGATCCTGTCAATAATTCAACTTTGATATTCATTCCTTCTAGCATTTCGCTAATGGATTCAAAATGTTGTGTCGCTAAAATTTCTGTTGGAGCAATTAATGCTGCTTGAAAGTCATTGCCAATTGCCAAGAGAATGGACAAGAGAGCAACTAAGGTTTTACCAGAACCAACATCTCCCTGTAACAACCGATTCATGTGATGTCCCGTAGCAAAATCTTTTCGTATTTCTTTGAGCACCCTTTTTTGAGCACCTGTTAATTCAAAAGGAATGTGATTCTCGTAAAAATCTGTAAAATCATCACCTACTTTATCAAAGATAAAGCCTTTCGATTTTTGCATGGTAATTTTCTTTCGAACTAATAACTCTAATTGCAGAAAGAATAATTCTTCAAACTTTAATCGCAAGCTTGCATTTCTAGCATCTGCTTCCGATTTTGGAGCATGAATTTTTAGCATTGCTTCTTCCCTGCTCATCAAACGATGTTCTGAAAGAATATTTTGCGGCAATAATTCTTCTATCTGTCCTTTCAATTCTTTCAATAAGAATTGCATTGCTTTCTCTATACCTTTAGAATTAAGACCTACTCTATTCAGTGTTTCCGTACTTGAATAAACAGGCTGAAATCCAGTTGATTTACTGACATTTGAAATTTCTGGATGCGCAATGTTCCAACGACCTTTAAAATTGGTTGCTCGTCCGTAAATTTGTATTTCTTCGTTAATTTTTAAAGAATTCTTAATCCAACTTGCTCCTTTAAACCAAACAAGATCTATCATTCCTGTATCGTCCTGAAATTTTGCAGTAAGTCGTTTACTTCTACCAACTCCAGATTCGAGTAGACCAACTATTCTCCCTTTAATTTGGGCATAGCCATTCAAAGAAGTTAGTTCTGCAATTTTATTGTATTTAGAACGATCAACATATCGAAAAGGATAATATTCCAATAAATCTTTGAAATTAAAAATGCGCAACTCCTTTTTTAAGAACTCCGCTTTTTGAGGACCAACACCTTTGAGGTATTCGATTGGAGTTATTAGGAAATTGTTCATGGAGTAAAATTAAAAAATCCCTCTTTGATAAAGAAGGATTTTTTG
>JAJRQP010000315.1 GCA_024280195.1 Bacteroidota bacterium
AAAGATTTTCTATTACTCAACGCTGACATCAATATTGAAATTCAAGGACACGTTTTTGCTTTAGGAGACAATTCCATCATGGGCCAAAAAATATCAGAAGCTAGAGCTAAAAGAGTCCGCAAATACCTCATTGAGAATGGGATTGATAAACACCGTTTAGAAGCAAAAGGTTATGGTAACACAATGCCAATTTTTGAAGAGCCTAAATTTTCTTACGAAGAACAGGCCAATAGACGGGTGGAGATATTGGTGCTTTAATTTGAAATTAAAGTAACAAAAAAAGCCTTTCAATTTGAAAGGCTTTTACGTTATATCTTATACGGTGACTAGATCGTCATAATGTCTTTTTCTTTTACATCTAACACATCTTCTACTTTCTTAGCAAACGAATTAGTAATGTTTTGAATTTCAGCTTCTCCATCCTTCATCATGTCTTCAGAAAGGCCATCGTCTTTTAACGATTTCAACATATCCAAAGCATCTTTTCGATTATTTCTAAAACCAACCTTTGTGTTTTCCATTTCTCCTTTAGCTTGTTTTACCAAGTCACGTCTTCTTTCTTCTGTTAATGGTGGTACAGAAATCAATAAGCTTTCACCATTACTTTGTGGAGCAAACCCTAAATTAGCATTGATAATTCCTTTCATGATTTCATCCAGCATTGTTTTCTCCCAAGGCTGAACAGTAATCGTTCTTGCATCCATCGTGTTCACGTTTGCAACTTGCTGCAAAGGAGTTGGGCTTCCATAATAATCAATCATAACAGTTTGCAACATTGAAGGAGAAGCCTTTCCTGCTCGTATTTTTGAAAGTTCTACTTCGTAATGAGAAACCGTCTTTTCATTTGAACTTTTCAGTTCATCATATATCATATTTAATTCTTCAGTCATCTTGTGATTTTAATTTTAATTACGAACAATTGTGCCAACTTGCTCTCCTTTCAACACTTTTAAAAGGTTACCTGGAGAATCCATATCAAAAACTATGATAGGAAGGTCATTCTCTTTACACAACGTGAACGCTGTCATATCCATAATATTTAAGCCTTTTTTATAGACATCATCAAAACTAATCATGTCATATTTTGTTGCATTAGGATCTTTTTCAGGGTCTGCAGAATAGATACCATCTACTCGAGTACCTTTCAAAATAACGTCTGCATTTATTTCAATTGCTCTCAATGATGCTGCTGAATCTGTTGTGAAATAAGGGTTTCCAGTTCCAGCACCAAAAACAACAACTCTTCCTTTCTCTAAATGACGCACTGCTCTTCTTCTAATAAAAGGTTCTGCAATGGCTTTCATTTCGATAGCAGATTGTAAACGAGAATGAACACCTTCTGACTCCAGTGCTGATTGTAGTGCCATGGAATTAATCATTGTAGCTAACATCCCCATGTAATCGCCATGAGTCCTGTCCATTCCTCCTTCTTCAGCTTGAACTCCTCTAAAAATATTACCTCCACCGATAACAATCGCGACTTCAACCCCAGCATCATAAATCTCTTTGATTTGAAGTGCGTATGATTTTAATCTATTATTATCAATTCCGAAGGCTTTATCTCCCATTAAAGATTCGCCACTTAATTTTAAAAGAATTCTTTTGTATTTCATGTTGAAATTTTCCGTTGAACAAATATAATGAATTAAAAGAAGTGGATAGCTGTCAAAATGAAAAATGAAAGATGAAAGATGAAAAATGAAAAAAGGAAGCGAAAGAAAGTCACAAGAACTTTGTGTGGAAGAACAATATTAATTTACTAATAAAATTACTTGCTAAATTTTGATGACAAAAAAAAGCCGTTTTGGATATCGAGCGTAGTCGAAATACCAAAACGGCTTTTAATATAATTGTTTGTCAATTAAGACAATGCAACTCTTTTGAAATCAACAATTGTCAATCCTGCTTCTGCAGCAGTTAACATTTGCTCAACTGATTGCTTGTTATCTCTAACGTTTGCTTGGCTCAATAAAGTATTTTCTTTAAAGAACTTATTCAAACGACCTTGAGCAATTTTTTCAGCCATTTCAGCAGGTTTCCCTTCTTGGATAGCTAAATCTTTACCAACCTCTAATTCTCTAGCGATTGTTTCAGGAGCGATCCCTTCTTTGCTAAGAGCCATTGGATTCATTGCTGCAACTTGCATAGCAACTTGTTTTCCTGCATCTAAAGCAGATTCAGTATCCTTGTTCAATGCAACTAAAGTAGCCAATTGATTACCTGGATGGTTGTATGCAACAACTGCATCAGCGCTAATGATTTCTAAGTTAGAAAAATCTAATTTCTCACCAAGAACACCAACTTGCTCAATGATTTTTTCTGCAACAGTTAACTTATCGTTGTATGCTTCAGACATCATTGCTTCAACAGACGCTGGTCTTTTCTCCATTGCGATAGTCATTAATGACTCAACAAAAGCCATATAATCACTGTTCATTGCAACGAAATCAGTTTCACAATTCAATGATAAAACAATACCTGTTTTTCCATCGTTTGTAATTTTTGCTAAAACTAAACCTTCTTTTGCATCGTTGTCTCCTCTCTTAGCAGCAACTTTTTGTCCTTTCTTACGAAGAACATCAACAGCTGCTTCAAAGTCACCATCAGTTTCTACTAAAGCTTTCTTGCAGTCCATCATCCCTGCACCCGTTTGCTTTCTTAATTTATTTACATCTTGAGCTGTAATTGCCATGATATATAATTTTATTGTTTGTTATTATAAGGAGTTAAGAAGATTAGAATTTAAGTAGTTAAGAATGAAATTTCACTCTTAACTACTTATTTCTTCTTAATTCTTTTTCTTTTTATTATGCCTTAACTTTTCCTCCGTCAAGTTCATCTTGCCATTTCTTCAATTCATCCCACTTTCCTTCAGCAGCCATTCCAGCTTGCTGACACCATGTAGATGCATCTTTTCCAGCTAATGTCTTGTGAGCAGATAAGATCTCTTTGATTGCTTCTTCAGAAGAACCTGCAACATCTTTATAAGTTACCAATCCTGCCGCCGTTAAAACCTCAGCGATTTTTGGTCCAACTCCTTCGATTTTTTTCAAATCATCCGCTTTCGCCTTTGAAGTTGCTTTCTTAGGAGCAGCTTTCGCTTCTACCTTCACTTCTTCTTTCTTTGGAGCTTCCACTTTTGGAGTATCTACTTTTTCTGCTTTAGGAGCAGCTTCTTTTGCTTCCTTTTTTGCTTTTGCATCTTTATCAGCAGAAGCTTTTGCATTCTTTCTATCTTCTAAACCTTCTTTAATTGCTTCACAAACTGTGTCAAGAATTAACGTAATAGATTTAGTAGCATCATCATTTGCAGGGATAGGGAAATCAACAAACTTAGGATTTGAATTTGTATCTACCATAGCAAATACGGGAATATTCAAACGCTTTGCTTCTTTCAATGCGATGTGTTCCTTAATAATATCAACAATAAAAATAGCTGCTGGTTGACGAGTCATATCAGCAATAGAACCAAAATTCTTTTCTAATTTTTCACGTTGACGAGTTTTGAATAAACGTTCTCTTTTGTTCAAAGTAGTCCAAGTTCCATCCGTTTGCATCTTGTCGATTGCTGACATTTTACGAATAGACTTACGAGTCGTCGCAAAGTTAGTTAACATTCCACCAGACCAACGTTCAGTAACGTAAGGCATGTTTAATTCTTTCACTCTTGAAGATACTATGTCTTTTGCTTGTTTCTTTGTTGCTACGAAAAGAATTTTCTTACCCGATTTTGCAATTTGCTTTAAAGCAGCGCTCGAATTTTCGAGGTGTGCAATTGTCTTATTTAGGTCAATAATGTGGATACCTTTTTTTTCCTCAAAGATATACGGCGCCATTGCCGGGTTCCATTTTCTTTTCAAGTGTCCAAAGTGTACACCTGCATTTAATAAATCTTCAAATTTTAATTTTGACATTTTCTTTTTTTTAATTGTTCACGTTCCTTTAGTAATCAGTTTCAAGAGGGGCTTAACAGCGGTGCTCAAGAACTTGGATACTAAACAACTTGCAAAATATTTTTTAACGTTTCGAGAATTGAAATTTCTTTCTCGCTTTTGGTTGTCCTGGCTTCTTTCTTTCGACCATTCTTGGATCACGAGTCATTAAACCTTCTTCTTTCAATAAAGGTTTGTTTTCTTCGCTCACTTTCACCAAAGCTCTTGAGATTCCCAATCTGATTGCTTCAACTTGTCCGTTGATTCCTCCACCAGCAACATTCACATTCAGGTCATAAGTACCTTCTGTTTCTGTTAATTGAAATGGTTGAAGAATTTTCGCTTGAAGAACAGCAGTTGGAAAGAATTCTTTATAATCTCTCTTATTGATTGTAAACTTACCTTTACCTTTTGTCATGTAGACACGAGCAACGGCAGTCTTTCTTCTTCCTAGTGTGTTAATTACTTCCATAATTTATTTGAATGTATCTAAATTTAGTACTTCAGGCTTTTGAGCTTCAAGATTGTGCTCTGGACCTACAAATACTTTTAGGTTTCTAAATAACTGGCGACCAAGCGTGTTCTTAGGAAGCATTCCTTTAACAGCTTTTTCTACCAATCTTCCTGGATTCTTAGCCAACATTTGTTCGGCTGTTGTTTGACGTTGTCCACCTGGATATCCAGTGTGACGGATGTACGTCTTATCCACTAATTTTGTACCTGAAAAAGATACTTTCTCTGCATTTAGAACAATAACATTGTCCCCGCAGTCAGCATGAGGTGTGTAATTCGCTTTGTGTTTCCCACGAATTAATTTCGCCACCTTGCTCGCTAAACGACCTAATGTTTGGCCTTCAGCATCCACAACAATCCACTTCTTTTCAGCAGTTTCTTTGTTAGCGGAAACGGTTTTGTAACTTAATGTATCCACAATTTTTATTTTAATTAATTAAGACAATTCCCCAAATAAGGGGGTGCAAAGATATGATTTCTAGGTTTATTAACAAACCTTATTTGAAAATAATTTAAGAATAATGGAAAGTATTTTCATGCTTACTTTTTTATGGCCTATTCGGAACACTCAAAACAGTAAAAACAGCCTAAGATAACGAGAAGCTATTTTTACTTCTTCTTGAACTGATTAATCGCATTCACAGTAAATTCTGAAAGAACTAACTGCCCGCTCAATTCTGCACGATCTTTCAATAGCTCATCCCAATGATCTGTCCCCTCCCAGAAGATATTCTTTAATAAGACCATTGCTTCAGGGTTAGAATTAGAAAGAGTGGTTGCTAGTTCTTCAATTTTTGAATCCATATCTTCGACAGTATCGAAAATCTCTGCATATAAACCTTGCTCTTGTGCCCATTTTGCCGTTCTCCATTCTGTCGCATTGATTGCCAACTGACTCATTGCAGAAGTTCCAATTTTACGCTCCACTGCGGGACCGACAACAAAAGGACCAATTCCAACTGCTAGTTCTGACAATTTAACTGCGGAAAACTTTGTTGCAAAGCAATAATCGACTGCAGATGCAACTCCTACTCCACCACCAACTGCTTTTCCTTGAACACGTCCAATGATTAGTTTTGGACTCTTTCGACATGCATTAATTACATTTGCGAAACCTGAAAAGAACTTCTTTCCTGTTTCAAAATCTTTGATTGAAATCAATTCATCAAAACTTGCTCCGGCACAAAAAGCTCTTTCTCCTGCAGATTTTAACACAACGACTTTTACATCATCTTTTTGACCAAGCTCTGTAATTGTATTGGCTAATTTCTCTAGAATTTTTCCAGGTAATGAATTACTTAAAGGATGTCCAAATTCAATGGTTGCTATTCCTTTATCATCAATCACCACATCTACATGACCTTGATCTACTGCTACTGACATAATTGTTATTTCGTTGATTTCTTTACTCGATCTCCTTTTGCCGATGCAATTTTAACATCAATTTTACGCTCATTGATTTCCATCCCGTCTAAGGCTTGTATTGCGTTAATTGCTTCTTCAGAATTCTCCATTTCTACGTATGCAAACCCTTTTGAACGCTTGGTATCTTTCTCATACACAACATGTGCGTAATTCACCTTTCCAAAAGTGGAGAAGGTTGCTTTGATATCTTCTGAAGTGATGCTCCAGTCTAAGTTGGCGATAAATATATTTACCATTCTAATTTTATTTTAAAGTAAAGCTATCAGAACCAATTAATTGGCCTTGACAGAATACTTTCACTTTATAATTCCCTTTACTTAATGTCTGACCATTTGTTTTGTAAAAAATTGCCAAGTCAACTCGTTGATTCTGATAATCAATGTCTTTATAGTCAGAAAATGCAACTGGTCCGCTTTCTGTATCTACTACATTTCCAGAACTTGCTTGCAACACTTTACCATTCGGGTCTGTTATTTGCAAATAGACCGTTTTCTTTCCTGCTGATGCAATTGGATTCTCTGAAATAGTGAACGAAGACTTTATTTGAACCGTATTTCTTGCACGAGTTGTTTCCGTCATAGAATTGTTCATCTTTTGCTTCTGTCCAACAGAGCTGAAACTATACGCTTGCAATTTAGAACCTTTCTTCACTTGCTCTGCACTTTCTTCTGCTTGATTTCTAAAATCATCTCTTTCTCCTTGTGTATCTACTAAGACACTGCGAGTAGAATCAAGATTATTGGTCAACGTTAAATTTAGCGTATTCAATGAATCAATTTGCACAATATACCCACGCATAATGCTCTTCATTGTTTCAATTTCTTTTCTTGCTTTGAATAATTGATAGGCAGACATCTTCCCTCGTTTAACCTGCTCTTGCAATTCTTCAATTCTTTGCTGTCGAACATTTAAGGAGTCTTGATTAATTGTCCCCTCCTCTTTTAAAGCGTCAATTGTTTCAAGAATGGCTGAGAAATCTGTTTTCATATCGTTGGTCATTGTTCCAACGTATCCAGACATCATTTTATTCATTCCATCCATGTCAGCCTGAAGCATTCCGCTTTCATTTTGACATTTGTTCAGTTCTTTATTTTTTGCAGATAAGAAATAAGCCATCACGGCTAACCCCAACAATAATAGAATGATGATTCCAACGAATGCTCCGTTGCCTTTCTTTTTTGGTTCTTCGATTTCTGACATCTTAAATGTATTTATTGGTTCTTTCTATACTATCAACAGATTATTTGCAAACTTATTATACAAAAAATTAGTGGTATTTCAAAAAAAACACAGAGCTTCTATTCTCACAGAAGTAAAAACAATAATTAAACTTCTTCGATTTGGTAAGTATAACTTTCCATAATCTGGTTAGCCAACAATTTTTTACATGCTTCTTCTACCATACTTTCTGCTGATATAGAAGAATCTGCTTCAACAAACAAACGTACGTGTCTTCCAACTCTAACGCCATCAATTGCTTCTAAACCAATATTCTTCATGCTTCCTGTTACGGCTTTCCCTTGAGGATCTAATAATGCATCCAATGGCATTACATCAATTTCTGCTTTAAACTTCATTGCTTTCTTTTTTAAAAAAAGTGTTTTCTATGATTGATAATATCAGGTACAAAAATACAATTAATGCAATTGCCCACACTTTAAATGCGAAAATAAAAATCAAACTTATTAACAAAAAAGTGAATCTAATTTCGTTCCCTTTCCATTTTAAATTTTTAACCTTTAGTGAGAATAATGGCAATTCTGAAACCATTAACAACCCCATCACAACAATCAAAGTGATTATTATATATGGATTGAACATTAATTGACTAAAAGAACTCTCAGAAAGGTTGCCGTAAACTAAAACCAACGGAAATGTTGTGAAAAACAAAGTGTTTGCTGGCGTGGGCAAACCTATAAAGGAAGTTGTTTGTCGAGTATCCAAATTAAACTTTGCTAACCTAAATAAAGAGAAGAAAGGGATGATTAGGCCTGCTAAAGGAAAATAATTGGAAGCTTTAAATTCATTCCTTGAAAAATCGGACATCCAACTATCGAACTGAGTTGCGACCTCATTACTTAAGTCACTTTGATAAAAATCAATTGCATTCATATCAACACTCAAAACAACCATCATCAATATCCCTGGTGCGACACCAAACGTGACCATATCCGCCAAAGAATCTAATTGTTTACCTAATTCTCCTGATGTTTTTAATAGGCGTGCAGCAAAGCCATCTAAAAAATCAAAAAAAGCTCCAGCAAAAATGGCAAATACCGCAAGATCTAAATGACCTGAAACAGCAAAAAGGATAGAAAATATCCCAGACACCAAGTTGGCAGAAGTCAATACGTTCGCTACATTAAACACGCTTAATTACTTTTTCTTTCAAAAAGTCAACTATATCCGTTAACTTTACGTCTTATTATTACAATTAACGCTACAAAGAACACAATTTTTTGCCGAATAAACAGTTTATGGAATACAAAAATCTATTTTCTATGAAAACAGGAAGAATATCTATTCTATTTGTTGCGTTATGTTTCAGTACAACTTTATTAAGCCAATCAACGGGTACAACAAGCCCTTCTTCAACGGTTGCTCCAAAATATTCCAATGAATTTTTACAAATTGGTGTCGGTGCTGATGCGCTAGGACTTGGCAACTCTGTTGTTGCACAAACCAATAATGTTAATTCTGCTTACTGGAATCCTGCGGGATTGGTCGGTGTTGACAAATGGTTAGAGGTTAGCCTAATGCATTCTGAATACTTTGCCGGTATTGCAAAATATGATTACTTAGGACTTGCTCATTCTATAGATGATAGAAGCACGCTTGCTTTTTCTGCCATTCGTTTTGCAGTGGATGACATTCCGAACACAACACAACTAATTGACAACAATGGAAATGTTGATTACGATAGAATCAGCACCTTTACCGCAGCAGATTATGGTTTTTTATTGTCTTACGCTCGGAAATCAAAAATAGAAGGACTAAATATCGGAGGGACATTCAAAGTTGTTTATAGAAAGGTTGGAGATTTTGCAAAGTCATGGGGCTTTGGTTTAGATGCGGGTGCACAATACCAAACAAAAAACAAATGGAAGTTTGGTTTAATGGCAAGAGATGTTACTTCAACCTTCAATGCTTGGGTCTTTTCTTTGGACCAAGAAACACAAGAAGTTTTTCTAGCAACCGGAAACGAACTCCCTCAAAACGGCCTAGAATTAACCCTTCCAAGATTAATTCTTGCAGGTTACAAAAAAATTGAAATCGGAAAAAAAGGGATTTATGCTGCTGGTGAAATTGACATCGACATGACAACAGATGGAAAAAGAAATACCTTAATCAAGTCCAATATATTCTCATTTGACCCTCATTTAGGAATTCAAATTGGATTCAAAGAATACGTTTCGTTGCGAGGGGGATTATCTAATATTCAATATGTAAAACAGTTTGATGATTCACAAAAACTAAATATTCAACCAAACATTGGTATTGGGCTTAATTTTAAAAACTTCTATTTAGACTATGCCTTCACAGACATTGGAGACGCATCGGTTGCTCTTTATTCTCATGTTATTTCGTTGCGAATAAAACTAAACAAACCAAAAAACAATCTTGAAAGTGAGTAGCTTAATTAAACATATTGTTTTTACTATCCTTCTTATGGGTTCTGGATATGGATTCTCCCAAACTTATGGAAATGAGTGGATAGATTATAGTCAGAAATATTATTCATTTCAAATTTTTCCAAATTCAATTCCTCTAGCTTTTGAAGATCGACATTATTTAGAAACAGGAATTTACAAGATCGATTACAACACATTAATCAACTCAGGGATAGACCCTAGTTTATTTTCCAGTGAGAACATTCAACTATTTGGAAAAGAAAAAGAAATTCCACTTTACATTGTTGATGGTGGTGATTCTAGTATAGATACTTTAGATTACATTCTCTTTTATACAGAAAGAAATGACGGATGGTTAGATTCAACTATTTATACAAATCCAGACGACATCGGAAACCCTTATTACAGCATCGTAAGTGACACCATGGAATACTATTTCACCTGGAACACCTCTACGAATAACTTAAGGTACCTTGAAGAAGACACAATGGGATATTCATCTTTTACACCATCTAGTTATGTTCTCTACACTCGTTGGAAAAGTTACCATTATCAATACCAAGAGGGCGCTCGGCTTTCTAAGGGGTCAAGTTCATTCTACACCAATGGAGAAGGTTGGTCTAGTCCCAAATACAATGGAGCAGGAGGATACAACATGTCAATCATTGGGAGTACGTATTTAACCAATCCGTATTTTGGTGCTGGCGCTCCAAACATTGTTTTCGATGCAATGCAGGTTGGGGAATCAAATGCTACTTATACTGCCTTAGGAAACCACCATGCACTTTGGACCATCGGTTCTACTAACTACGTTATTAAAGACTCTATTTGGATCGGCTACAAAGGAATTAAAATACGAGAAGAATTCCCAATGTCTCTTATTGCTGCAAATGGATTAACTAATTTAAAATCTCAGATAGTTGGCGATCAAGGAGCGGTAACAGATTTTCAATCCATTTCTTTTTTCTCATTAAAGTATCCGAGAATCCCGTCATTTAATGGCGAAACGAAGTTTCAATTTAACGTGGAGAATAATTCGTTAGAATCCAAAATTAGGATAGACCTATCCAACAACACCTTTGTTAACCCTATTGTTTTTGTTCATGGAGACACACCAAAGAAAGTAAATCTAATTCCTAACAATGGCGTTTATACAGCATTGATTTCTAATTCTGGAAGTAGCTCAGAACAACATGTGTTTTACCAAGAAGAAACGAGCATCCCCACAGTTGCATCAATGTTGCCTGTTAATATAAATGGTTCTTCTCCGGGGTATTTTACAGATTTCTCTATAATTCTAGATAAAGAAGAGGTGCTACTGATGATTTCTCACCCGAGTATGCAAACAGCAACCAACAATTACGTTGCATATAGAGAATCATTACCTGGAGGCAACTACAACGTTGTCAATGGTGACATTACCGAACTGTACCAACAATTTGGTGGAGGAATAAAAGGTCACGCCAATAGCATTAGAAGATTTGCTCATTTCATTTACAATCAATCAACTCTTAAGCCAGTTGGTCTGTTCTTACTAGGTAAAGCCGTAAAACATTCGACAGTTGGTGCAATTGCTGGAACAAGAAACAACCCGACATTAACAAAAGCGTCATTGATTCCTTCTTTTGGAGAACCTGCTTCTGATATATGTCTAACTACAGGGCTTGAAGGATTATATCGATGGTCACCATTAATTCCTACGGGGAGAATTTCTGCAAGAACGAATTCTGAGTTACAGGATTATCTGGATAAAATCATTGATTATGATTTTGAGCAAAACCCAACTGACATATACGACACCCCCAACAAAGATTGGCAAAAACAAATTCTTCACTTTGTCGGTGGATCGGATGGCCCTCAGCAAACTCAATTTGCCTATTACATGGATGGAAATGCCGCTATTATCTCC
>JAJRQP010000316.1 GCA_024280195.1 Bacteroidota bacterium
AATAAGTCTAATCTATTTTGATATTCTGTTCTTAGTTCTTTTTGAAGACCTTGATTTTTAATCAAATAATAGCCAGTGACTCCTAATCCTGCATAAATCAATGGTACTTTCCAGAAAGCTTTCTTTTGCCCTTTTGGCATTGCAAGGTGATTGTAAACTTGTCCTGCTCCGGGTATTATAGCAGAGAGAAGCAAAGCTTTCTTTATAGAATGCGGTTTGATGCTATCTTGTTCTTCTAGATTATTGCCTACTGCTGAGCTATCTTGAGAATAAACCCCAAAAGAAAGCAATAGCAAGAATAGAAGGACAATTCTCATTACTTATTCAATAACTCCATGATTCGTCCTAAATCATCATCAGAATTGAAGTTCAAAACAATTTTTCCGCCACCTTTAGGTGATTTTTGGATGTTGACCTTAGTAGAAAGGGCATCACTTAATCGTTCTTTGTAAGCCAATTCTATTTCTGTAATTTTAGCTTGTTGCTTTTTAGAAACGGTCGTTTTACCAATGATTGGTTTAGAAATATCTTCTCCTCTAAGGATGGATTCGATGTCTCTAACAGATAAGTTTTCTTTAACTACACGGTTAAAAAGTGCAACTTGCGTGTCTTCATCTCCAGCAGAAACCAATGCTCTAGCATGGCCCATTGTAATTTCGTTGCCAAGCACACCTGCTTGAATATCAGCTGGTAGCTTAAGAAGTCTTAAATGATTAGTTATGCTAGATCTGCTCTTAGAAATCTTGTTGCTTAGTTGTTCTTGAGTTAAACTACATTCCTCAATCAGTCGCTTGTAAGACAAGGCAACTTCAATTGGGTTTAAGTCTTCTCGTTGAATGTTTTCTACCAATGCCATTTCTAGCATTGTTTGATCGTTAGCAATTCTGATATACGCAGGAACCATATCTAATCCTGCTAGTTGAGAAGCTCTAAAACGTCTTTCTCCAGAAATCAATTGGTACTTGTCTCTGCCTAATTTACGAACTGTCAACGGTTGGATGATACCATGCGCTTTAATAGAGGCACTTAATTCCTCTAGTGCATCTTTCTCAAAATTTGTCCTTGGGTTAAAAGGATTCGCCTCAATGCTAGATATTGGGATTTCACTAATAGAACCGACACTTGCTGCCAGTCCTGAGTTAGAGGTGATGTCTGTATCTGCGCTTTCCAGTAATGCGCTAAGACCTTTGCCTAAAGCAGATCTTTTTTTAGTATTAGAGCTCATTGCTAATGTTAATTTTTTTGTCTTCGTTTGCAATCTTTGTCAAGTCATTCTTTTGAAGTAATTCTCTAGCAAGGTTTAGGTAGTTTACAGAACCTTTACTTGCCGCATCGTGCATGATGATTGTTTCTCCGTAACTTGGTGCTTCACCTAGCTTTGTGTTTCGGTGAATCACGGTGTCAAATACAATTTCTTGAAAATGCATTTTAACTTCTTCTACAACTTGATTGGCAAGTCGTAAACGTGTATCGTACATTGTCAAAAGAATTCCTTCTATTTCTAAGTTGGTATTCAAACGCCCTTGAACAATTTTAATTGTATTCAATAGTTTTCCTAATCCTTCTAATGCATAATATTCACATTGCACAGGGATGATAACAGAATCAGCTGCTGTTAAAGAATTAACAGTGATTAATCCCAAGGAAGGGGAGCAGTCAATGATGATGAAATCGTATTGATCTTTAATCTTCTCCAATGCAAATTTGAGCATATGCTCACGATTGGGAAGGTTAATCATTTCCAACTCCGCACCAACCAAATCAATGTGAGAAGGAAGAATGTCTAAATTAGGATTATCCGTTTTGATAATGAAATCAGTTGGATCAGCTCCATTGATTAAGCATTCGTAAATGTTTTTTGTATTATTTGGATCAAGGCCAACTCCAGAAGTAGCATTTGCTTGAGGATCAGCATCTACAATCAATGTTTTGTATTCTAAAACACCTAAGCATCCACTCAGATTGATAGAGGTTGTTGTTTTTCCAACGCCACCTTTTTGATTTGCAATTGCGATTATTTTACCCATAGATTCAAAAATTGAAAGATAAAGATACGGTTAATGTACTTCTAAAAGAAGAAAATTTATCAGTAGTTATCAACGATTGTTGAAAGATTCTTAGTGATGAGTTTCTTAGTGTGGAGTGTGGAGTGATGGAAGTAGGCTGTTGTTAGAGTGATGAGTGTTGAGTGTTGGAAGTAGGCTATTGTTAGAGTGTTGAGTTGGGAAAATAAACGTGAGAGGATGAAAATTAGTTAGTTGCTTATGTATTTTTTCATTGAATACGTAAGGTGTTAGTCCTAGCGTAAAAGGTATTGTGAGAATATTTGTCAAATAACTCTTAAGCTATAATTACAACACGAGTCTACGGAATCTTTCAGCGATCAAATTCACTCCACACTCTATCATTCCACACTCATAACTTACCCCATTCATCTTAAAGGTCATCGAAACTAACTTCCTCAGAAGTGATTTCCTCGTGTTGATAAGTCTCTGTTTTGTATTCTCCAGTAGCGTTTAATTCTGCAATTTTCTCAACTACATCTAGCAAGCCATCGCTGAATTTTTCGAAATCTTCTTTGTATAAGAAAATCTTGTGCTTTTGGTAGAACTCTTTTCCGTCAACAAAGGTTTTTTTGCTTTCTGTCATGGTAATGTACAAATCACGACCTTTTGTTGCTTTAACATCAAAAAAATAGGTTCTTTTACCTGCTCTCACCACTTTTGAATAAACTTCATCCTTCTTATTGTAATCCATAACCTTGTTTTTTGTTTAATTAACGTGTAACAAATATGCTATTTTTTTTTGAAAGTAAACTGCTTAACCGTTAAATTAATTATTAGACTCAGTCAGTTGCTTTTTGTAAAGTTCTGAATAGCTACCATTTGCATTCATTAATTCTTTATGCGTTCCTTGTTCTATTACAGCGCCATTTTCTAAATTCAAAACAATATTCGCATTTCTAATCGATGATATTCTGTGGCTAATCACCAAGGATGTGATTTTTTTCTTTGCTAAATTCGTCAGAATGATTTCTTCCGTTTCTGTGTCAACAGCTGATAAGCAATCGTCTAATAATAATAATTTTGGATTGCGAATCAATGCACGAGCAATGCTGACTCTTTGTTTCTGCCCTCCGGATAGGTTGACTCCTCGTTCTCCCAGTAAGGTATCGTAACCATCTTTGAATTCAATAATGTTGTGATGTACGTATGCTTCTTTTGCCGCTGTAATTAATTGTTTCTCCGCAATAGAATCGTCCATGCATCCAAATTGAATGTTGTTTCTGATAGTATCTGAGAACAAAAAGACATCTTGAGGAACAACTCCTGTTTGGTTTCGATAAT
>JAJRQP010000317.1 GCA_024280195.1 Bacteroidota bacterium
CATTCCAATCTACCCACAACATTTAACAGATGAGTGGAAAGAAATGTTAGGTTTAAAGAAAAAAAGTGATGATAAAATAGTAGCGAAAATGCACCGAATTCTTCACCGTGAATTTTACCAAGGAAAAGACAGTTTGTATTATTACAAAGAAAAAGAAGTTATTGTTGAAAAGGAAAGAAAACACGGTTTTAAAGGCAAAAATTACGTTTTAATCAGTGGAAATGTATTCTCAGGTGGTGCATTATTCAGCGCATTGGTTCGTGATAAAAGTGATGCTATTTTTGTTGGCGAAGAAACTGGTGGGGGTTACTACCGACACACAGGATCTATTCCTTTATTTTACCAATTACCCAATTCAGGTATAGAAATTTCACTTTTCATTGTTGTGGCTGAGCAAAATGTTGACCAAAAATTATTTCCCGATGGACATGGAACAAGCCCACATTATACAGTTTACCCAACCAGAGAAGATGTGCTAAATGGAAAAGATACTCAATTGAATTTCGTTTTAAAAAAATAATTAATGCATTTATTGAAAGTTGGAGCAGAAGAGAAGAACATTCTTTCAAAAAAAATGTGATTCATTTATTCAATGGAATTGACATGAAAACGGAATATGGTAAATATTACAATCTATCAAGTCTTCCCACCTACTTTTTTGTTGATGAAAACGGGAAATTAAAGGACTTAAATCCTCCGCACCCAGCTGATTCAACTTTTTTAAACTATTTTCGTTGAGAATAAATTAAACACGCTCGATAATTGAAGTGCCTAAATTGTAATCACCCTATTGAAGGAACACAAAAATTCTGTTCGCACTGTGGACAAGATACTAAAGTAAAACGGGCAAGTGTAAAAACGCTACTGTCTGATTTTGCATCTACTTATTTTTCTTTCGAGTCAACTTTTTTTAGAACGTTTAAAAAACTGATTACTAAACCAGGGCTTATAACACAAGAGTATTTAGAAGGTAAAAGAGTTACCTATCTAAGCCCAATTAGATTATATGTTTTTACGAGTTTTGTCTTTTTCTTAATCATCAATGTTATTCCAGATAACGAGACAAATGATGAAGAATCTTTTGTTAAGGTTGCGACTCCTGTAAACCAAAATGAAGAAACCGCATCGGATGTAAAAATATCTTTAACCGATGATAGCAATCCCTTCCTATATAATTTTTTTAATAAAATTGATACCGTTTTCAATGATTCTAAATCAGAAGAAAACTTCTTTCGATATGCCTCTTCAAAATTCCCCATTCTTCTGTTTTTATTTATTCCGGTTTTAGGGATGTTGTTTTACGTCTTTTTCTACCGAAAAAAATACTTCTACATAGACCATCTTATTTTTGCTATCCATTCTCAAGTTTTTATCTTCATTTTATTAATTCTATCAGAATTATTAAGTCTATTTATCTCTATTAATGATCTATTTATCATATTAGGCATTTATTGTACCTACCTGCTCATTGCGTCTAAAAAATTCTACCAAAGAAATTGGTTCAGCTCTCTCTTACGATTATTGGGCGTTATTTTCTTCTACGGACTATTAACGGTACTTTTGTCGCTAATATTCTTTTTTATAATACTCCAACTTTATGAAGTATAGAAAGAAAGAATTATCTTTACGATTGAAATAATGACCGAAAAGAATGAAACAAAACCTTTCCATCTACAACTCCCTAACAGGGCAAAAAGAAAAATTCACCCCATTGCACGATGGTTTTGTTGGACTTTATGTTTGCGGACCTACAGTTTACAGCAACGTTCATTTAGGTAACTGCCGTTCATTTATTTCTTTCGATGTGGTTTATCGCTACCTCACATATTTAGGATACAAAGTGCGCTACGTAAGAAATATTACCGATGTCGGTCACTTAGTAGATGATGCTGATCAAGGAGAAGATAAAATTGCGAAAAAAGCACGTCTTGAGAAGTTAGAACCAATGGAAATTGTACAATCTTATACGGTTGATTTTCACAAGGTCTTGCAACAGTTTAATAATATTCCGCCGAATATAGAACCAACAGCAACGGGACACATTATTGAGCAAATTGAAATGGTAAAAGCGATTTTAGACAAAGGTTTTGCTTATGAATCTAATGGTTCGGTTTATTTCGACGTGGAGAAATACAACGAGTCGCATCCATATGGAGAATTATCGGGAAGAAAGATTGAAGACCTGATTTCTAACACACGAGAGTTAGACGGGCAAGATGAAAAACGAGCTCCTCTCGATTTTGCCTTATGGAAGAATGCCTCGGATGAACATTTAATGAAATGGCCTTCGCCTTGGGGAATTGGTTTTCCGGGTTGGCACTTGGAGTGTTCTGCAATGAGCACCAAGTATTTAGGGAAGCAATTCGATATTCACGGAGGTGGAATGGATCTTAAATTTCCACACCACGAATGTGAAATTGCGCAAGGAACTTCTGCAAACGGAGAATCACCCGTGCGGTATTGGATGCATGGCAACATGCTGACACTCAACGGTAAAAAGATGAGTAAATCAACAGGCAACTCTATTTTACCTGAAGAATTATTTTCTGGGAACAATGATTTTATGCAAAAAGCTTTCGACCCAATGGTTGTTCGTTTCTTCATGATGCAAGCGCATTATCGCAGCACCTTAGATTTCACTTCTGAG
>JAJRQP010000318.1 GCA_024280195.1 Bacteroidota bacterium
AATGGAACAATATGTTTGTAAAGCATTTAGACCATCATTTGGAACAGTTTGGGGTTTAGAAATTGACTGGTGTTAGAGTTAGGAGTTAGGAGTTAGGAGTTAGGAGTTAGGAGTTAGGAGTTAGGAGTTAGGAGTTAGGAGAAGAAAAAATAATTTGTGTAAAAAAGAACGTTCGAAAAATCTAATAATCGAACGCTCCAACAACCTTCCTTACTCCTTCAATTCTTCATCAACTTCTCCAGTCAGTGTTTCTAAGAAAAACAGAATACCTGAGATTTCTTTTGCTGTCAGGTTCCGATTCAATTGTGTCGTTCCCATAATCGTAACTGCATCGCGCAAACTTGCTACGCTTCCATCGTGAAAATAAGGGCCTGTCTTTGTGATGTTTCTTAAAGAAGGAACTTTAAAGACATACATATCACTTTCTTTGCCTGTTACATCATAACGACCTTTATCGATGTTTTTACTTTTAGTGTAGTCCCAATAATTAGCAGACAAACCAAATCTTTGGTATAAGTTTCCGCCTAATAAAGGTCCGGTATGGCAAGTAATACAACCTGCATCAATGAATAAATTCATTCCTCTTTTTTCTTTTGGAGACATCGCATTGTTATCTCCTGCCATGTATTTGTCAAACTTACTTGGAGTAATCAGCAGACGTTCGTAAGCTCCAATAGCTGTTTTTAAGTTCAAATACGTAATTGGAGAATTAGAAGATGGAAAAGCTTCACTAAACATCATTTTGTATTCTTCAATGCTAGATAACCTGTCTATCACAAACTGTTCACTTGGCATTGCCATTTCAACGGGGTTTAGAATCGGTCCTCCAGCTTGCGCTTCAACATCAGGCTCTCTTCCATCCCAAAATTGAGATATATGCAAAGCCGCATTAAACGTTGTGGGAGAATTTCTACCTCCTAGCTCACCGTCATTTCCTTCCGAAAAAGAATTGTTATCAACTCCATACGTATTGACATTATGGCAAGTATTGCAACTTTGTTTATTGTCTTTTGACAGACGTTTTTCAAAGTAAAGAGCTTTCCCTAATTTAGCAATTGGATCATTGACAGAACCTTCAACAGCAGGTAACGCACCAAACAATTCTCTTGCTTGCTTGTCTAGTTTTTCAAACTTGTATTCTGCAACTGTTGATTTTGTTTCTTCGGTGATTACCTTGACTTCTTGGTCACTTCCACAACTTGCTAAAAATGCAATTGAACTCAATAATACAATGTACTTTCTCATAATTCCTTGTTTTGATATTACAAATATACACAAGACTTACTATTGAGCTAATCAATAATAATTATAAGCCTATCGATTTTATTGATGTTTCAGATAAATCAACACAACTTCCTTGCTCTTCTCGCTACCTCATCTTTCAAATCTTGTGGTTGCAAAACTTGGATTTCTCCTCCATAACTTAGAACTGCTCGAATTAATTCTTCAGAAACATTGACAGTTAGTGAGAACACGAAATTATCTTCATTCATTTCAGTAACTTTCTGAGAATGATGCAAAGGCAGTGAGTCTAAATATTTTGCTGCAACGATGGTTGTCTTAAGCTTTACTTCTTCAGGATGCTTATTCCCGCTACTTATTCCAATTGCATGTTTGAAATAGTTGTCAGAATTAAAATCAATTGGAATGGATGCAATCTCTTTAGTGACTTCGAGTTCTTCTATCCTGTCAAGCGCATAAGTGATGTAATCGTTTTTACTTTCGTCGAAGGAAATTAAATACCAACGATTGCTGTATTGTTTCAACAAAAGCGGAACGACCTTTCGAGGTTTTAATTCTCCAGAAACAAAACTTGCATAATCAAAAGTAACGTAGAATTTTTGTTTGATCGCTTCTAACAATGATGTTAAAAATTCACTTCCTCCTTCAGAACTAGAAGATTCAAATTGAATATATTCATCTGTATCCTCACTAGAAAGAGAAATTCTATCCACTATTTTATCAATCGCACTTCCAAACTGCTTAAAAAGCGCTACGTCTCGAAATTGCATTAGTGTCTTCGCAGCAAAACTAATGGATTCAATGTCATCTTCTGTTAATGGAATATCATTGATAGAGAAATCTGAATTCTCGTAGAAATAACCTCGTTCCAGCCTGTTGTACTTGATAGGCGCATCCATTTCCATTCTCATTGCGAAAATATCTTTCTCTATGGTAGAGTCACAAATATGTTCGCCTTCAATTCCTCCATAAAGTGATTCTTCACATGCTTCTCGTAAATCTCGCTTTGAAGGAAAAGAAACGTATTTGTTTTTAATACATTTATCAATGATTCGGTATCGAATAAGTGCGTTTTTTATGTGTGGCATGTCAATGTCAATTAGTAATGAAGAATTAATAATTAATAATTCTGCTCATGTTGGGGAAGTTAATTCTTGCTTGAGTTATGAATTATGAAGAGTATCTTAATTCTTCATTTTTAATTCATAATTAATCTAAACAGAGACCTTTTTCTTGTACCCAAATAATTCGTGTTCCTTAATTGCATTCGCAACTGCATCAGGCACATCATTTTCCCACATATTTGCTCCTACTTTTATTTGAGAAAGAACATCATCCGACATAATCCCAAGTAGTTTAGCATCAAATTCTTTTAGAGCCTCTAACTTATTATTGTCTTTCATGTATTGTAACAATCCTTTAAGATTATCCGGTATGCGAAAATCTTCTAAAGAATAAATATCTCCTGTTTCCACATCATTTGCAGGGTAAACCAACATCTTCATGTTGTGACCAAATCCACGACCAAAAGCCTCTAAAAGTCCACCTCTTAGATTGTCGTAATATTTCTCATCAAATATGGTTTGTAAGTTATAAATACCAACAATAACCCCCATCATTCTACCCTTTGCTATTCGCGCAAGGTAATCGACCATTTTATAATGTTTCAGGTAGTTACTGATCATTACGGTATATCCTAAATTTCCGAGTAACTCTGCTCTATCCACAAAATCTTTGTCAGATATTTTTCCATCTGCAGTAAGATCTTTTAAGGTCAATTCAAAAACCACACGTAGCTTATCTTTATCGACGCTTTCTTCTTCTAGAAATTGTTTTTTACCTGACTCAATCATGTCAACATGAACCTTAGTCACCGGTCTAAAACGACCTCGCATCAACATGATGTTTTTCTTATACAAGGCAGTTGCTGGTTGCAAAACTTTTCCTGACAAATCAAACATCGTTGCGTCTGTCATTCCTCTTTTCACCAAATTCAACGCAATAATTCTATTATCAACGTCTTCAAATCGAGATCCTGATATTCTCAGCATGTCAATTTCCATTCTGTCACGAGGTAAACGGTGAACTAAATTCGTTAAAAACTCATCTAAATCTTGGTTATGAAAATAGCATGAGTGAATAAGATTTACTCCTAGAATGCCTATAGCTTCTTGTTGAGCTTTATGAGAAATGTCGTGCATTTTAATGTGTAAAACAACCTCATTAGGCTCTTCTTCCAGTCCTAATTGAAAACGAATCCCTACCCAACCATGACCTTGATTTGACTTGTGATAATTGAGCGATTCTACCGTATTACTAAATGCAAAAAATCGAGATTCTGTGTATTTCTCTGGAAGACGTTCTTTTAAGGTGTTGTATTCTGTTGACAACATTGTCTCCAAGCGCTCTTCACTCACATAGCGAGAAGCTTCTCCATACATAGAATCGGATACTTTCATATCGTAAGCTGATTGTGTATGAGCGATCGTTCCTGAACTACCTCCTGCCTTAAAAAAATTAGCTGCTACTTCTTGTCCCGCACCAATTTCAGCAAAACATCCGTAAATATCAGAAGTTAAGTTAACCTTTAATGCTTTTTCTTCCGTGGTGAGTCTTCTCTCGTCAATCATCTTATCGTTATCTACTACAAAAGAAACAATAATTTTAGTTACTGCTCTTTAAATTGGGTATTATTTATGAACGTTCCTTTTCAAATTATTAAGAATCAAAAATTAATGCTTATTTTAGTGGTAATTATGCTCGAAACAATCGCCAATAAACCTTTCAAAATAGTCAATGCTTCAGCTGGAAGCGGAAAGACGTATCACCTTGTTAAAGAATACATCAAACTCTTAATTAGTAATGATGATAAGAAGCAATTCTCTAGTATCGTCGCAATGACCTTTACCAACAAGGCTGCTATTGAAATGAAGGAAAGAATCATCAGTGCTTTAGATAAAATAAGTTCTCCTAATCATTTCGAAAATGAAGAATTAGAACTTACGGAAAAAATTGCAAAAGAGATAAAATGCACGATCAATGATGTTCAAAAGAGATGTTCTCTGGTTCTCCAAAATATTTTGCATCAATACGAAGATTTTAATGTGATGACCATTGATAAGTTTAATCTTCGATTGATTCGTTCTTTTGGTCGAGAATTGGATTTACAGCATGATTTTGATGTCATCATGGAGGAAGAAGAAGTGATTGAAAAGATTGTCGATGACTTATTGAATCAACTTGGGCAAGAACA
>JAJRQP010000319.1 GCA_024280195.1 Bacteroidota bacterium
AACACACAAAACTCAAGAAATATTGTCGCTTTTTCTGATTTAGGAGAAGGACTTGCTGCTAATTGTCAAGGTAGTCCAGGAGGTTTTGGTCCTTCAGAATTTCCTGATAATTCTGCAAATAGTTTATACGATTGGGCATCTACGCAACCATTGATTCGATCATTTAACAATGCTGTTGCAACCTTGAGTTCTCAAGTAATTTCTCCAGGACCTTTCCAACAGGCTATTGAATACGAGAAAGTACAGAATGCTAGAAAATTAACCGAGCAAGAGTTTTCGTACAATTCTCAGTTAGGTTTTATTTCTCTTAACCTACCGTTAAATAATGATGAGGTTTTAGCAGTCGCTTATGAATACACCTATAAAGGGCAAACTTATCAGGTGGGTGAATTTTCTACAGATGGTGCTGCAGGACAGGATGCATTAATTATGAAGTTGCTAAAACCAACCATCACCAACCCGAATAATAAGGTGTGGGACTTGATGATGAAGAATGTATATTCTATTGGCGCTTACCAAGTTGATCAACAAGGATTCAAATTGGACATGTTGTACAATAATCCTATTTCATCTTTGAAGGTTCCATTTTTTCCAGCAGATAATTTAGGAACAACCTCAACAGGTGGACCAATTTTAGGAATTGATGATCAGCAATTGGTAACGCTACTTGAAATGGATAAAATCAACGTCAATAATCAACCATTTTCAGATGGTGTTTTTGATTTTGTGCCGATTCAATTTAACGGTAATAAAGCGGAGAATGGAGGAACAATCAACACTCGAAACGGACGCATTTATTTCTCAACTATCGAGCCTTTTGGAAAGACATTAGCAGATAAGCTTGCTGCTGCAGGTGTTGCCTCAACAGTTATTGACAGAGTTGCTTATACTGAATTATATGATTCTACCAAAACAGCTGCTCAACAAATTCCGAGTAAAAATAGATTTAGTTTTAAAGGAGAATATCAATCTTCCATTAGTTCAGATATTCCGTTAAATGCATTGAATGTTCCAGAAGGAGCCGTTTCTGTTACTGCAGGAGGAATTAAGTTGATTGAAGGAACGGATTACACAGTTGATTACAACTTAGGTCGAGTAAAAATTCTTAATACGGGTATTTTAGAATCAGACACACCGATAAAAATTTCTATTGAAAGTAATTCGGTGTTTGGTTTCCAATCAAAATCTTTGCTAGGAGCTCGTGTTTCTCATAGGTTCAGTGACCAACTAAATATTGGGGCAACATGGATGAGAATGATGGAACGTCCGGTTACACAAAAGGTAGATTTTGGAAGCGAACCCTTTAAAAACAATGTCGTTGGATTTGACTTGGCTTACAGAACAGATGTGCCATTCTTAACGAAACTTGTCGATTATTTGCCAATAATTTCAACCAAAGAGCGTTCAACGTTTTCTTTTACGGGAGAATTTGCTCACCTAATACCGGGACAACCTAAAGCTATTAATAAAACAGGAACATCTTACATCGATGATTTTGAAGGTGCACAGAGTACCATCGATTTAAAGTCGATTCAATCGTGGAGATTGGCATCTATTCCTCAAGGGCAACCCGATTTATTTCCAGAAGCATCTATAAAAGATCTTTCTGCAGGATTTAAAAGAGCAAAGCTTTCTTGGTATGTGATTGACCCGTTGTTTTACCAGAGTAATAACTTAACACCTGAGCATATTGTTAATGACCCACAGCAATTAGCAGACAGTAGAATGAGGTTGGTAAACCAGACGGATATTTGGCCAAATTATGACCCTCAATACGGTTCAATACAGAATGTTTCCATCTTCGATTTGGCGTATTACCCGCTTGAAAGAGGAATGTATAATTATGACACAACGAATACGGTTAATGCTGATGGAGAATTTATCAATCCTGAAAGTCGTTGGGGAGGAATCATGCGGGCGTTAACAACCACCAACTTTGAACAAACTAATATTGAGTACATCCAGTTTTGGATGATGGATCCTTTTAATGTGGATGCGGAAGCAGTAGATCCTAATTCAACGCACAACGGAGGAGAACTATATTTCAATTTAGGAAATATTTCTGAGGACATTCTTCCAGATTCTCGAAAGAGTTTTGAAAATGGATTACCACCACAAGGAACTTCGGTTTCAGGAAATACCGATACAACTCTTTGGGCAAGAATTTCAACAGACCAAGTAATTGTTAATGCTTTTGACAACGATCCAACTGCAAGAACCAATCAAGATATCGGTCTAGATGGTTGGAATAACACACAAGAAAAAACGGAATTTGCAAGCTATGTAAATTGGGTCAATACAAATGCAACAATCAGTGCGGCAGCTAAAGCAAGAATGCTTGCAGATCCTTCTAACGATGATTATACTTATTATAGAGACGACACCTATGATTCTGAACAGCGAACAATTTTGGAGCGCTATAAAAAGTACAACGGAATGGAGGGGAATTCTCCAACAACAGAACAATCAGCAGCATTAAACAGTGATGGATATCCAACAATCAGCACTAATAATCCAGATATTGAAGACATCAATCAAGATAATAACCTTTCTGAATCGGAAAGTTATTTTCAGTATAAGTTAAACATTAAGCCTGGAGAATTAGCAGTAGGAAAGAATTTTATTACAAGTATTCAAACCTACACCAAAGGAAACGGAGACAAAGAAAGATGGATTCAATTTAAGGTGCCCGTTGCAGATTACAGCAAAAAAATAGGCGGTATTTCTGACTTCAGATCTATTCGTTTTATGCGAATGTTTATGACAGGTTTTGATGAAGAAGTAGTTCTTCGTTTTGCAAGACTAGAATTCATTAGAGGAGAATGGAGAAGGTATAACCTTGATCTCGCAGAAGATGGAGAAGGTGTTGTTGTCGATCCAAACTTAACTACATTTAATGTTGGTGCTGTTAACATTCAAGAGAACAATGACCGATCGCCAATTAACTATGTTATTCCTCCAGGGATTCAGCAAGAGGTTGATCCTTCACAGCAATGGCAACGTCTGTTAAATGAGCAATCATTGAGTTTAGAAGTTTGCGACTTACAAGATGGTGACGCAAGAGCTGCTTATAAAAATGTACAGTTTGATGTGCGCTCCTACAAGAAGTTAAAAATGTATGTTCATGCAGAAGAATTAGACCCAGTAAAACCACTAAACGATGATGATTTAACATTGTTTGTTCGTTTGGGTACAGATTTCACTGACAATTATTACGAATATGAAATGCCTTTAAAAACAACGGCATGGGGACAAAATTTAGATACTGAAATTTGGCCAGAAGAAAATTTTGTGGAAATTATTTTTGACAACCTACTGAACTTGAAGAAAAAGAGAAATGACCTTATCAATGGAGGTACATCTTCGGTTAGTTATGTTACAGTATTCTCCGCAATAGACCCAGAAAATGCTGACAGAATATTAAGCGTGAAAGGTAGTCCAAACTTGCAGGGATTGAAAACAATCATGGTTGGCCTCAGAAACCCAGATAAGACAAAGCATGTTCTTGACTCTTGGAACGAAGATGGTGAAGCAAAATGCGGTTTCATTTGGATCAATGAATTAAGATTAACTGACTTTGTTAGCGAAGGAGGTTCTGCCGCAGTTGCACAAATGCAAGTTCAGTTTGCAGATTTTGCGAACTTAAACATGTCGGGTAATTATTCCGGTTTGAATTGGGGCTCTGTTGAGAGCAGAGTGTCCGAGCGACAAAGAGATGAAAGAATCGGCTTTGATTTGAATTCGAATGTTCAATTGGGTCAATTCTTCGGAAAAAGAGCAAGGGTTTCGCTTCCATTTTTCTATGCTTATTCTCTTGGGATTATTAATCCAGAATACGATCCTTACAACCCAGACATTAAATTGAAAGATTACGATGATTTGGCTACAAGAAGAGAAAGAGCAAAACTAGGTCAAGATTTTAGTGAGAGAAAATCCTACAACTTTACCAATGTTAGAAAAGAAATGAAGGCCGGTGCTAAACCTAAAATTTGGAGGGTATCTAATTGGTCAGCGAACTATTCTTACTCTGAAAGTCTACACAGAGATTTTAACACCAATTACGATAGAACCAAAACATGGAGCGGAGGTTTGAACTACAATTATTCTTTTGATTCAAAACCAATAATGCCATTTAAGAAATCTAAATTCTTAAGTAAGTCAAAATGGTTCTCATTGATAAGAGATGTCAATTTTTACTTAAAACCTAAGAACATTTCGTTTAGTACGGATGCATTGAGAAGTTACAATGAGCGACAAATTCGAAATATTATTGTTCCAGATTATGAATTTAGACCTGTCTATGTGAAGAAATTTGGATGGAATCGAAAATATGGTTTAGCATACGATCTTACTAAAAAATTGAAATTCAAATTTGATGCCAACAACCGATCTATTTTTGAAGAAGCGGATGGACGTGTGGATAGAAAACAAGATCCAAATGGATATAGAGTGTTTAAAGATTCTATTCGTAACCAATTAAATACGTTTGGTAAAACAATGGATTACACGCACAATTATAGCTTAAGTTATACGTTGCCATTGGACAAACTACCTGCCACTGATTGGATGACTGCAAATGTGAAGTACTCAGGTTCATATAATTGGCAACGTGCTCCACTTGCTCAAGCAGAGTATGGAAATACAATTCAAAACAGTCGTAATGTCAATATGACAGGACAATTGAATTTTACGAATCTA
>JAJRQP010000320.1 GCA_024280195.1 Bacteroidota bacterium
TGCCTGATGAAACCATTAAATCTTTGATGGGGATTGTGGTTGAAAAAGCATTGGTCAACGTTCAAGGCACTAAATTAAAATCTGATGGACCTTTGTTAATTACACATTGGGGCATGAGTGGACCTGCCATTCTTAAGTTATCTGCTTTTGGAGCAAGAATTTTAAGTGAAATAGATTACACATTTAATATTCAAGTTAATTGGGTGAATGAAGTCAATACAGACGTTGTGAGAAATCAAATTTTGCAGATAGTTCAAGAGAATGAAAATAAACTCGTAAGTAATTACCGTCCTTTTGGGTTGCAGGATCGTTTATGGCAATTTTTATTGGAGAAATGTGAGTTTTCTAAAGATCACCGCTGGATGAACCTCGGAAAAAAAGGCGTCAATAAAATTGTAAATATTCTTACGAATGATATTTATTCTGTAAAAGGTAAAACAACTTTTAAAGAAGAATTTGTAACCTGTGGCGGTGTGAGTCTTAAAGATATTGATGTAAAAACAATGCAAAGTAAAGTAATTGACAATCTATATTTCTGCGGAGAAGTAATGGATATAGACGGGATTACTGGAGGGTATAACTTCCAAGGGGCATGGACAACTGGGTTTATTGCGGGGAAGTTAGGTTAAAAACAAAAACCTAATAATTCTTTTTTACTAACAGAGTGATTGACTAATTGCATTATCTTCTCTTCAAAATTAACGGCAAGAAAGTCACATTTCATATCTAGACTCAAGTCGATATCATGCGAAGAAAGAACAATGCATTTATTCATTTCTTTGGCAATCGATTTTAACATTTCTAGCACCAATATCTTGTTAGAATAATCTAAAAATGCCGTTGGTTCATCCAGCAAAATAATGGGGGTTTCTTGCACCAAAGCTTTAGCTATGGCAACTAGTTGTTTTTCTCCATCGCTGAGTTGCGACGTAAATCGTCCTCTTAAATGTTTAATTTTTAACCGAGAAAAAGAATCGGTAATCAATTTATTATCAGTACTTTGTAGTTTTCCAAAATAAGATGTAAAAGAGCTTCTTCCTAAAGCGATAAATTCTTCAACCTTTAAAAAATCAACATTTGGAAAATGACTAGAAACAAAGGATACTGTTTTAGGAAATTCTCCAAATGGTATTTCTATACTTTGTTTATTCTGCAGAAAAACCGATCCCGAAATAGGGGAGAGTTGACCACTAATCGTTTTTAAGAAAGTAGATTTTCCAGAGCCATTCTTACCTATTAAAAAATATAGTTGTCCTTTTTGCAACGTAAAGTTTTCAACCTCAAGAAGTGCTTGCTTGTAACCGATTTTTAAGTTATCCGTTCTGATCATCTCAGTCGATTTAAAATGAAGAAAATAACCATTGGAGCACCAATAATGGATGTTAAAACGTTAATTGGCAACATGAAATACGGTTCTGCTAACTGAATAATAATATCGCAAATTAGAATAAACAATGCTCCCATCAATAAACTCGCTGTAATCAGAATGAAATGTTGTTGGGTTTTAAATAATATTCTCACCAAGTTTGGAACTGCCAACCCTACAAAGGCTATCGGTCCACAAAACGCGGTGACCAATCCTGTTAGAATCGCCGTGATGACAATGATGATTAATCGAACTCGTTTAATGTTAACTCCTAGTAATTTAGCTTCCTGTTCTCCGAGAACTAAAATATTTAGAGGCTTAATAATTAGAAAAGCGCCAATGATTCCAATGATGGTTACCAATAAAATTAAGGGGATTTGAGTGAATTCGACCTTTTGCAAAGAACCAAGCGCCCAAAGCGTAAATACTTTTAATTCTTGCGCATCACTTGCAGATTGTATGAAAGAAACAAAAGCACTGATAAATGAGCCGAGCATCAATCCTACTAAAAGTAAGGCTATTTGTGTTCGGACTAATCTAGAGAAAAAGAGAATGACCAATCCAAAAAGAAAGGCGCCGATTAATGCATTGGTGATGATTCCTAAATCAGATGCAAAGAATGGAATACCCGTCATGATGCTTAATGCAACAAACAAACTAGATCCAGAATTAATACCTAGGACATAAGGTCCTGCAAGTGGATTGTTAAACAATGTTTGCATCAATAATCCAACAACGGAAAGACTTGCTCCTGCAATTAACGCCATGAACAGGCGAGGTATTCGTATTTCTCTTGCGATAATTTCGTTGGGAATGTGTTCATGAAAATTGATAAGACTTTGCCAGAATTCTTTGGGAGTAATAGAAATTTGTCCAACTGATAAATGAACCAAAGCAAAAATTGGAATGCAAATTAGCAGAGCAAGTAAAATGAAGCTATGTTTTTTAGAAAGAACCAACTATTTTATTTTTTGATAAAAATACAATTCTCGTCCTTGCATTAACTCTGGGTGAAAAATTTGAACTAAATCACGCAAGACTTCATGAGGCATTGCAGCACTTTGTTCCCAAAACTTATTCATATTATTAGAATAGCAATAGCTGTTTTTAGGGAAAGCTGTGAGATACTTAACCTTTGGGTTACTTTTTAGAACAGCTTCTTTATTTGGCATAGAAGTATTAATCCAAAAGTCAGTTTCAATGTTGTCTTTAATAATTCTCTCCATTGAGTACTCTTGACTTGCTGTTCCTTCTGTTTGAGAATAAATGTAATTGGCACCAGCATCTTTTAGAAGTGTTGCAAAGTAACTGTCGCCTCCTGGAGCGTACCAAACATCTCCAAATATACTTCCCGACAATGCAGAAGGGTGCTTTGTCAGTGAATCTGTCATTTCTAAAATACTTTCATATTCAGCAACGACATTTTCAAAATAGGCATCTGCTTCTTTCTCTTTCCCTGTAATGATGCCTATTAATTTGATCCATTCTGCTTTTCCTAGTGGGTGGTTTTCTCGCCAATCGTAAATAGGGACAACTGTGATTCCAAGTTTAGCTAGTTTGTTCTCGTTGGGGAATTGATCGCCAAATCCATTGTAAAAAACAATATTTGCATTACTAGCAATAATTTTCTCTATAGATGTATTCGTTTCATTTCCAAATGGTTGAGTTGTGTTTCTTTGAAGGTTACTAAGAATAGTGGTATCGAAAACAAAACTCTCATTATCTATTCCTATGAGTTGGTTTTGTTCGTTAAGAATGGAAATCATGCCATTAAGCGTTGCACTTAAACTGATGATTTTGTATTCTTTATTCGTTTTTATCGAGAATGTATTTTCCACCTCACCATTTTCAGGATTAAGAATTTCTAGCGAGTAACCTACGTTTGTTTTGATCAGATCAAAATTTGCGGCAAAGTCAATCGATAATGATTTTTCAATCATTTGAACTTCTTCTGTACAGCATTCTTCAGACTCTCTTTTACAAGAGCTGACAAGAATGACTGAAAGTGATAAATAAACGAGTAATCGATGCATCTTACAAATATGAGAAATGAATTTTGATTTTGAGCAAAAAAAAGACCTGATTGAAAAAATCAATCAGGTCTTTAATAAATTAATCAATGATTACTCACCAACAACTTCAAAGCTAAATGTTGCTTGAACTTCTTTGTGAAGATTAGCAGATGCTTCGTAAGTTCCGATTTCACGGATTGGTTCGTTTTTGATTTTTAATGATTTTCTGTCAATTTCAATTCCTTCAGCTTTAAGAGCATCAGATAATTGAATTGTGTTTACTGAACCAAAAATCTTTCCTTTTTCACCAACTTTAGTAACAATCTTAACAGATGTTGCTTCTAGTTTCGTTCCTAATTCTTGCGCTTCAGCTAAGATTTTAGAATCTTTGTGAGATTTTTGTTTCATGATTTCAGCGTGTGCTTTCTTTGCAGATGCAGTTGCTAAAATTGCATATCCCTGAGGGATTAAAAAGTTACGACCATAACCAGGTTTTACTGTAACCATTTCGTTCGCGTATCCTAAGTTGTCTACGTTCTTCTTTAAAATTACTTCCATTTTGAAATTATTTTTCCTGTTTATAATCAGTTATTTCAACATATCCGCAACGTATGGAAGAACAGCAATGTGACGTGCACGTTTGATTGCTTTGTTCACTCTTCTCTGGTACTTCGCTGAAGTTCCAGTTAAACGTCTTGGTAATATTTTTCCTTGTTCGTTAATCAGTTTCAATAAGAAATCTCCATCTTTATGATCGATGAATTTGATTTTGCTTTTCTTGAAACGACAGTACTTATCTTTTTTGATTTCGATGTTAATCGGAGTCAAATAACGAATATCATTTTGAGCCATTTTTTCTCTTTTTTAAGTTTAATAATTAAGCTTCAGCTGGTGCTGATTTCTTTGCTCCTAATCTTTTTCTTCTCGATTCAGCGTATGCTAAATGATCAGCATCCATTCTCACAGTTAAGAATCGCATTACACGCTCATCTCTTTTGAAAGCAACTTCTAGTTCAGCAATTGCTTCACCTGGCGCTTCAAATTCTGTTAAAAAATAAAATCCTGTAGATTTTTTTTGGATAGGGTACGCTAATTTACGTAGTCCCCAACTCTCGGAGTGCTTAACTTTTCCACCCAATGAACCAACTTGGCTCTCGAATTTCTGCACTGCTTCCTTTGCCTGTTCTTCAGACAAAACGGGAGTTAAAATGAAAACAGTTTCATAAGAATTCATAAAATTGAATTTTGTTTATTAATAATAAATTATTCCTGTTTCTTATAAACAGGAGCGCAAAGATATAAAAGTTAAGTGTAAAACAGTAATAAACATTGCATTAAATTGCGAAAAGATAAAAAAAAGGTACTTACAATTCATCTTTTCATAAGTGTGTATAAAAAAGTTAGTTTACATTTTTTTATAAATGTAAAGTTTTTTACTCTATGGTTTAGCTTACTTAATCGTTTTAATGCTAGGCTTCGTCTAGTTTGTAACAGATAGTTTTTGGAATAAAGCAAATAGATATAACTTTACGAGAAAAAGGAGTGTATGAAAGGGATGATAGTTTTAGTGTTATTAGTATTTGGTTTTATTCAGCAAAGTTTTGCTCAAAAACCAACAGATACGGAATTGTGGACAGGAGTGGGAATGAAATTAAAAGTGACTGACAAACTAGGCTTGTCGTTGTCTCAACAATTTAGGTTCAATGATACTATTTCATCATTAGGTTCAGCTAATACAGATTTAGGTCTTAAAATTAAAGCAACGAATTTCTTGTCATTTAAGGCAACTTATCGCTACTCTGTTAAGCCAACGAAGAAAAATAAAAGTAGAATTGCATTGGATGCAAACCTAAGTCTAAAAAAGAAAGATTTTCCTTTGTCGTTTAAGTATAGGTTGCGATTTCAGGAAACATTTAAACAAAATTCAACAAAAAGATATGCGATTTTAAGAAATAAGGTTGAGTTAAAATACAATGCCAGTAAATTAGTAGACCCATTTATTGCCTACGAAATATACTTTCGTTTTAATGGGAGAAACGAATTTAGAACCTCTAGAATTACTGCCGGACTAGATTGGAGGTTATTAAAGTCTTTAAGTTTGACTACTTTTTACCGCATGCAGGAGGATATTTTCATCAAAAAACCTCAAAGGTCCCATATTATAGGTGTGCAATTGACTTATTCTATTGATGCTCGGAAGAAATAATTAATTTTTTATAAGGCAACTAATTATGTTTATTTACGTTTTTAAATAAATAGAATCACTATGACTAAACTTTTACTTTTAATAGGACTTTCTGTTACTGCTTCCGTTTTTTCTCAAATAAACTCTGCAAAAGTCTACTGGGTAGGACACAGTTTAATTTCTCATACAGATATTTACACTCCGTCTTCGACCAACTTAATTGATAATTTAGGAACATTAGCCTCGTCTCAATCGAAGACTTATTCTTTTCATCAACATACGACACCAGGCTCTCCCTTGGGTTGGAACTGGGGAGCTTCTCCGGTTGCTTGGGCTAGCTCACAGGTATTAATTGCGCCTTTGATTGATGCTTCAGATCCAGAATATGGAACTTTTGACGTAATGGTTTTGACAGAAGCTGTTGAATTAAATGGGTATTACGATTGGTGGTCTAGTGGGTTTTATGCACGAAAATTTTATAATGCTGCAATCAATGCGAATCCAGCAACTCGCTTATTTATGTATGAAAGTTGGCAACATTTTCAAGCTTCGGATGATGCTTCAAGACCTTACTATGGACCTATGTCAACTTTTGATTTCAGACAATATATGATTGATATGCGAGTGATTTGGGAAAGTATAATTGACGAAGCCAGTGATCCTGCACTAACACCTGTTGATGCAGGTTATGTATATCAAGGTTCAGCAATGTCTGCAACTGACCCCGGATTTGGGGGGAGTATTCTTCCGATAAATATTATCCCTACTGGACAAGTTCTATTAGATGTATTCGAAAGGTTAGCATTGAATTTACCAAGTGACAATTGGGATTACAATGGTGCTCCATTAACTGAATTAGATTTCTTTTCTAATCCATTTTCAAACTTTCCAACTGATACTATTACGACTGTACAATCTGCTCCTGTTGATGATATTCACCCTTCTAATGTAATGGTGTATTTAAATGCTTTGGTGCATTATTCCGTTATTTATCAAGATAATCCTTCTGCTCTTCCTGCAATTAATGGGGTTCCTTCAAATGTTGCTGATATATTTAAAGAAGTGGTATGGAATAATGTTACTAATGATTATAGAACAGGGGTGTCAGCTGCAGGTGTCAATGATAACAAAACTATTGATTTTGTTTTGTATCCAAACCCAGCAACTTCTCAATTAACAATTAATGGATTAGCAACTGGACTTGAGTACAAAGTGTTTAATTCTTTAGGACAAGAACTTTTAAAAGGAGCAGCTAACTCCATTAATATTTCTAACCTTTCAAAAGGAGTTTACACTTTGAGAATTGGCTCTACAGTTAAGAGATTTATTAAAAAATAATTGTTTAAATAGAATCCTCAACAATAGAATCTACCACATTTGGATCTAGTAGGGTAGAGGTGTCACCAAAATTAGCTTTTTCTCCTTCAGCAATCTTACGAAGAATTCTACGCATGATTTTACCCGATCTCGTTTTTGGTAATCCTGTAACGATTTGAATTTTATCAGGTTTTGCAATTCTTCCAATCTCATTAGAAACAGAATCGATGATGGAAGATTGAATTTTAGCGAAATCTTCTTCGTTTTCGGCATCAATTACAACGTATGCGTATATCCCTTGCCCTTTGATGTCGTGAGGGTAACCAACTACTGCTGATTCAACTGCAAACTTATTGGTGTTGATTGCACATTCTATTTCTGCAGTTCCAAATCGATGCCCAGACACATTAATTACATCATCAACACGACCAATGATTCTGTACATTCCATTTTTATCTCGTTTTGAACCGTCGCCAGTAAAATAGTATCCATCGTAGTTAGAGAAGTAGGTATTCTTGCATCTTTCATGGTCTCCATAAGTTGTTCTGAGAATTGACGGCCATGGAAATTTCATGCATAAATAGCCTTCTTTTTCATTCTCGGTTATTTCATTGCCTTCGCTATCTAGAAGAACAGGTTGAACTCCTGGTAATGGATATCCAGCATGTGTTGGGTTCATAGGAGAAAGATCACCAAGTCCAGAAAGCATAATTCCTCCAGTTTCTGTTTGCCACCAAGTATCAACGATTGGACATTTACTTTTTCCAATGTTCTCATAGTACCAGTTCCAAGCTTCCTCATTGATAGGTTCACCAACAGAGCCAATTACTTTTAAAGAGCTTAGGTCATATTTATTTACGATGTCTGTTCCGTGCGACATTAATGCTCTAATTGCTGTTGGTGCAGTGTAGAATTGATTGACTTTGTATTTCTCACAGACTTGCCAAAAACGACCTGCATCAGGAAAAGTGGGAATTCCTTCAAAAATAACAGACGTTGCTCCAGAAAGTAGTGGGCCATAAACAATGTAAGAATGTCCTGTGATCCAACCAATATCAGCGGTACACCAAAATACATCTTCTTCATTGTATTGAAAAACATTCTCAAAAGAGTAGGATGTATAAACCATGTATCCTCCGCAAGTATGCACAACTCCTTTTGGTTTTCCTGTAGAGCCAGATGTGTACAGAATGAAAAGCATATCTTCTGCTTCCATTTTTTCTGCTTGAAAAACGGAAGGTTTTCCTGTTATTAATTGATGATAATCAATGTCTCTTCCTTCTTGCATAGTTGGTTGAGAATCGATACAATTTAGAACAATGACTTTTTCAATACTAGCACAATTTTTCACTCCTTCATCAACCATTGATTTTAAATCAACTTTTTTTGTTCCTCGATTCAAACCATCTGCAGTGATAACTAATTTAGCTTTTGCATCATCGACCCTGTCTGCTAAAGCATTGGATGAGAATCCTGCAAAAATAATAGAATGCACTGCGCCAACTCTAGCACATGCTAAAATTGCAACAACAGATTCTAATACCATAGGCATATATATGCAAACACGATCTCCTTTCTCTATTCCTAGTTCCTTTAAACCGTTAGAGAATTTACAAACCTCATCGTGTAACTCTTGGTAAGTAATTGATTTACCTTCTGCATGAATGTCGTTTGGTTCCCAATAGAAGGCAACTTGATTGGCTCTTTCGGGAAGATGTCTGTCTAATAGGTTTTCGGTGATATTGAGTTGTCCTCCTTTAAACCATTCAATTGATGGTTCATTAAAGTTCCAATCAAGAACATTGTCCCATTTTTTTTGCCAAGAAAATGTTTCTGCAATCTCTCCCCAAAACTTTTCTGGATTTTCGACACTGTTCTTATAATTAGTTTGGTATTCCTCAAAGGATTGTATTCGTAGATTCATTGTTCTTGATTTAGTGGAACAAAATAGGAAAAATAAAGACAAAAAAAAAGCCTGCTTATCTAAGATAAGCAGGCTTCATTTAAATATCAAATATTAAACAACTTTCACATCTACTGCGTTAAGTCCTTTTTTACCTTCTTTTAAATCGAATTCTACTTCGTCACCTTCTTTAATCTCATCGATTAATCCAGTTACGTGTACGAAATGTTCTTTTCCTGATTCGTCTTCAACGATAAATCCAAATCCTTTAGATTCGTTGAAAAATTTTACTGTTCCTTTACTCATGTGTAATAAAATATATAATTAAGTTGCAAAGATACTCTAATTATTGACAATACACGGTTTTTTTTTATTTATTCTCAATTAATTTAATTTACGTGTTCTTTTTCTATTGGCTAGAGATAAAAGTCAACAACTAAAAAACACGTATTATATGAAGCATTCATTCTCTAGTAAATTATCTCGACTATCTTTGTGCTTTAATTTAAGAAATAGAATATGAGCTTCCAAGATTTAGGTATCCGTACAGATTTTATCAAAGCATTAACAGAAATGAACATCATTGATCCTTCTGATATTCAGAAGAAAATGATTCCTTTATTGTTAGGTGGAGAATCGGATGTTATTGGTCAAGCACAAACAGGAACAGGTAAGACTGCTGCTTTTGGTTTGCCGTTATTGGAAAAGATTGATTGTAATGTAAATGAAATTCAAGGTTTAATTCTTTGTCCAACTAGAGAATTAGGTAAGCAGGTAGCAAAGCAGTTGTTTCGTTATACAAAGTATTCTGAAAAGATATTTACAGAAGCAGTTTATGGTGGAGAACACATTGATAGACAAATCAAAGCATTGGCAAGAACGACGCACATTGTTGTAGCAACTCCTGGAAGATTGATTGATTTAGTCAATAAAAAAGCATTGGACTTATCGAATGTTAAGACTGTAATCCTTGATGAAGCAGATGAGATGTTGAGTATGGGGTTCAAAAAAGAATTAGACGAAATTCTCAGTTTCTTGCCAAAAGTGGAGAATAAATGGTTGTTTTCTGCGACCATTCCTCATGGTATAAAAGACATCATAGCGAAGCACATGTCAGAAGATGCTACGCATATTAAAATTAATCCAGATAATGTAGTTAATAAAAAGATAGATCATAAATACGTTGTCTGTGAAGAGGATGCAAAATTATTTATGTTATTAGAATTCTTAAAGTCAGAACATAAAAATAGGGGAGTTATCTTTTGCAAAACAAAGGCCGCTACCAAAAAGCTGGCAAAGCAACTGATTGCGAAGAACATTTCTACAGATGCAATTCACGGAGATTTACTGCAAAAAGAACGTGACAAAGTGATGCGTGCCTTTAAAGGAAAAAAAATACAATATTTGGTTTCTACAGATGTTGCTGCTAGAGGGATTGATGTAGAAGGTCTAACCTTTGTTGTACATTATCAGTTGCCAGAAAGTGATGAGTATTACTTACATCGTTCAGGAAGAACCGCTAGAGCAGGTAAAGGAGGCATATCTTTAGCTTTGGTTAATAAGACTGAAGTGAAAACATTAAGAAATTACGAAAGAACGCTCGGGATAGGATTTAAGCAAGTGAGGTAATAATCAAAAAAAAAGCCTCAACATTCGTCAAGGCTCTCTTCTTATAGTTTATACTGTTTATTTCTTTCTTCTTTTCTTGGTCACA
>JAJRQP010000321.1 GCA_024280195.1 Bacteroidota bacterium
ATACGTTTCTACTGCTGGCATCAATGATTTATCGAAGGTGTTAGAATCTATCGTTATATATCCAAACCCAAGTTCTGAGTTTATTCAATTTAAGAATGTCTCTGAAGAGTTTGAAGTGATTATCTCAGATGCAAAAGGGAAAATTTGTTTACAGAAGAAAATGCAACCTTATTCGAAGATTGACATTTCGAGCTTTTCAACAGGAAGCTATTCTGTATTGTTAAAAATAAGAGAACAATTTATTGTCAAGAAGATAGTAGTTGAATAAAGTACACAAGTAAGCATCAATAAAAAAAGGCTGTCCAAATAGACAGCCTTTAATTTTATATAAGAATCAGATTTAAGATTCAGCCCCTTCTTCAGTTGCTGCTCCTTCTTCTCCTTCTCCCTCAGCAGTTTCTTCAACTTCCTCATCTTCATCAACTGCACCTCTAGCCATTTTCACTCCTAGAACTACTGCAGAAGCTGGTTCTAAAAACTCAACTCCATCAATCTTGACATCAGAAACACGTAGAGATTGACCGATACGTAGATCAGAAACATCTAACGTAATTGATTCTGGAAGATCTCCAGGAAGTCCAATTACTCTTAGTTTTCTATATGGTTGTCTTAACTTACCACCGTTCATTACACCAATTGGTGAACCTGTTGATAATAATGGAAGGCTAACTTTAACCGGCTTCTTATCATTTAATTCTAAAAAGTCAACGTGCATTGGCGTATCTTTCACTGGATGCATTTGCATATCTTGAATAATTGCCGTTACTTTCTTTCCTTCGATGTCAATTTCTACTTGAAAAACATCTGGTGAAAAAATTATTTTTTGTACGTCTACTCCTCTTACAGAAAAGTGAGTTTGTTCACCTTGTCCGTAAACTACACAAGGTACACGTCCTTCTTTTCTAAGTGCAGAAGTGTCCTTCTTCCCTACGTTCGCTCTTAACGAACCGCTCAATTGTACTTTTTTCATTATTTATTTATATTTATTTGTTTTATACGATAAAATGCGAACTAATCGACTGGTTATTCACCATTCTACGGATAACATCTGCGAATAAATCTGCCACACTCACAACTTTAATTTTGTCGTGTGGTTTTTTTAACGGAATGGTATCGGTCACGATAAGTTCAGTAATTGAAGAATTGGTTAGTCGTTCATAAGCTGGTCCTGATAACACTGCATGTGTACAGAATGCTCGAACACTTAACGCTCCTTTCTCCATAAATAAATCAGCTGCCTTTGTTAATGTCCCTGCAGTATCACACATATCATCAACAAGAATGACATCTTTACCTGCAACATCTCCAATAACAGTCATTTCTGCTATTTCATTTGGTTTTCTTCTTTGCTTGTGACAAATTGCTAAACCAATATCTAATCTTTTTGCATAAGAATTTGATCGTTTGGTTCCTCCCGCATCAGGAGCAGCCATGATTAAATTCCCATTGTTAATTTTTTCAATTTCTGGGTGAAAAATAGTAGAACCGTACAAGTGATCAACCGGCACTTCAAAGAAACCTTGAATTTGATCCGCGTGTAAATCCATTGTCATGATCCTATCAATTCCAGCAGCCATAAGCATGTTTGCAACTAGCTTAGCACCAATTGCAACTCTTGGCTTATCTTTTCTGTCTTGACGCGCAAAACCGAAATAAGGAATGACAACAATAATTTTTCTTGCCGACGCTCTTTTGGCAGCATCAACCATTAATAATAATTCAAAAAGATTGTCTGCTGGAGGCATTGTCGATTGAACAATAAAAACATCTTGTCCACGAACTGTTTCTTCATAAGAAGGCTGAAATTCTCCATCACTAAAGACGGTTACTTTGCAATCTCCTAAACCAACACCATAGCTCGCTGCTACTTTTTCTGCTAGTTCTCTTGACGCGTGTCCTGAAAATATTTTAACTCCTGTTGACATAATTTTCTTCTTCGAAGGCGCAAAGTTAGTGAATTTAGTTGGTTTAGAAACGATAAGAAGATACTTTTTTGGAAAGCATATCTCGGCTTTGCTCGATGTACATCTCGACGTGCAATTCAAAGAGCAAAGAATGAAAAATATTGAATATCCAATGCTCAATGTAAAAGTGGGGTTATTGCAAAAAATCTGCTATCGCTTCGGGAGAGGTTTTTTCGTAAAAAATAATCTGTCGAACTGTCAAAAATCGAAGCGGTCGGATCTAAGAATCTAATCCGTTCACCAATGTATTCTTCAAGAACAAAGTAATTTTTTCAAATGCTGGGATTGCAAACGAAACAGCCGACTTAAGGGGTTTGTAAAAAATTGAACTTTGCTTTGCTTCTTCCGAAATAAAATTGCCTTTCTCATCATACGATTCTATTAGCAATGTGATTGCACCGAGGAGAAAAACCATTTTTAAAATACCGAGAAGGACACCTAGAAATTTATTTAATAAACTTAACTGAACAATATCAATCATTTTTTCTAATGCAATTCCACCAAAATAAACCATTGCTCCAACAAATAAAAATACAATTGTAAATGCAACTGTAGGTAAGTAACTAGTTTTCACCTCTAAATCATCCACTAAAATTTTTGCCATGAAATCAGAAAAATGAATCCCTGC
>JAJRQP010000322.1 GCA_024280195.1 Bacteroidota bacterium
CAATGCAGAGAATAATAATGATTGTATTTTGATTCGATAGAGGGTGTCATAACAGTGTAACCTTATTGTTAGTCTAGGAGCTTTCAATGTAGTCTCTTTTTAATAAAGAGGCTAGGTTACACCTTAATTTATGGCACGGAGACTGCTCTTATTCTCCGCGATAGCGGCTTCGTCCAACAAAAACATGCACTCGGACAAAATAAAGCTGCGCCGCTTCGCTATGCAGCTTTATTTTGCTGGTGATGTTAAGCGTTATACATTACGCATGAAATATCTCGTGCTAGATCAGAATCTTATAAAGTAGTTGATTCCGTAATCACCCACATCAAAAATCAATCATTCTCATTTTCTGACATTAAGAGTAGAATTGGCATAAAAATTACTTAGAAAATCTTGGTTGAGATGAATAATGATTGTTGTTAGAGGTGGAACGGGTAAGCCAGTAAGTAGCCAACGGTTGGCAGAATACTTTGAGAATCATGTTGAAATTGAAGGCTATTTATATCTAGGCTATCCAATCATAGGAGCTATAGACGGTGGTTATCAAATAGATGCATTGCTTATTTCAGAGCAACATGGTGCAATTGTTTTTCATCTTATTGAAGGAACTTACGACGATAAAATTCAACTTGAAGAAATTCAAGATGAGAATTATACAAAATTTGAATCTAAATTAAAACTCCATAAAGAACTAACAGATAAACGAAAGCTTGCCGTTGAGCTTAATGTCCCAGTTTTCGCACCTACATGGAGAAACCATTCAAAAACCAATTGAGACTACCCGATTCTCGTTACAGATCAGGATTTAGAAGATTTCTTAGCCTCTATTACTTGGAGTAGTTCGGAAAAGTACAAAAAATTAGTATCCGTTATCCAGTCCATAACAACAATTAGACGTAGAAATAAACGCGAATATGTCAAAAATCCAGCATCAAGGGGTGCTAAATTAAAAGCACTTGAGGACTCTATTGCTAATTTAGATCGTTATCAAAGTACTGCCGTTATTGAAACCGTTGAAGGTGTTCAAAGAATACGAGGTTTAGCAGGTTCAGGGAAAACGATAGTCTTAGCTCTTAAGGTTGCATATTTACATGCAAAAAACCCAAGCTGGAAAATGGCTGTAACATTTAATAGCCGAGCATTAAAAAATCAATTTAAACATTTTATAACGCTCTTCACATTGGAGCATATTAATGAAGAGCCTGATTGGGATAATATTGATATTATTCATGCTTGGGGAAGCCCATCAATCAGAGGAATTTATTATGAGGTATGTTTGAACCATAATATTGAATATCTTGATTTTAGAGCAGCCGAGGCTCGTGCAACTGGTTATGGAAAAGGGTTTGATGTTGTGTGTGAAAAGGCATTTAGCGAAATAAAAGACTTCCAACAAACATATGATGTGATTTTAATTGATGAGGCACAAGATTTCTCGCCTTATTTTTTGAGGCTTTGTTTCGGTCTGTTAAAGCAACCAAAACGTTTAGTTTATGCCTATGATGAGCTACAAAATATCAGTAACAAACAAATGCCATCACCAGAGGAACTTTTTGGTTCTGATTAAACAGGAAGCCCACTAATTTCATTAGAAAATACTCTTGGGAAACCAAAACAGGATATTGTTTTAGATGTCTGTTATCGTAATTCCAGACCTATTTTAGCTACTGCACATGCGTTAGGTTTTGGAATATATCGAGAAAAAGGGTTGATCCAGATGTTTGAACAGCATCAGTTGTGGAAAGATGTCGGCTATAAAATTAAAGAAGGAGAGCTTTCAGATGGTAAGGCAGTAGTGCTATACAGAGATGAAAAGTCTAGCCCTGAATTTTTAGAGAAACACTCGACTACTGATGACCTTATTACTTTTAAAACCTTCAATAGTTCTGAAGAGCAAACTCAGTATTTAGTTTCTGAAATTGAGAAAAACATTACAAGTGATGAGTTAAAGCTAGATGACATCATGGTTATCCACCCAGACCCTCTTACTGCCAAACGTGCTGTAGGTACAATCAGAACAGAACTCTTTAAGAAAAATATCAATTCAAATCTAGCCGGTGTAACTACTACACCTGATGAATTTTTTAGTGATGATGCGGTTGTGTTTACGCAAATATATCGAGCTAAAGGAAATGAAGCATCTATGGTGTACATCATTAATGCTCATGAATGTTTTGATGCATTTAATAGGACTCAAAAAAGAAATATGCTATTTACAGCCTTAACTCGTAGTAAGGCCTGGGTACGAGTCATTGGCTTTGGTAGTAATATGCAAGCGTTGCAAAAAGAGTTTGAAAAAGTAAAACAAAATAACTTTGAATTGAATTTTGTATACCCTACAGAAGAAGAGCGTGAAAAATTGAATATAGTTAATCGTGACATGAGTATGCAGGAACGAAAAAATTTAGATAAAAAATCTGCATCCTTAGAGGACTTGCTAGCTAGCTTACTCAATGGCGATTTGCACAAAGAAGACTTGCCAGAAGAAATGAGACAACAATTAAAACAACTACTTTAGTAATGTTGAAGTCTAATATTATTTATACACAGATCCAAAAAATTACTGCAAAATTGATTGAGGTTAATTTATCGGTTGAGCAAAATTTCCCCTCCAATCAGAACGGAGTTATTTCGTATACAGGGATTCATGATATTTCTATTGCGATAAAAGACTTTGCATATGAAGAGATTTATCAAAAATTAGAAGAAACAAAAAACTATAATATAAAGATGATTGATGGTGCATTGATTCAATTGCTTTACGATTATCAACATGGGAAATTAATTTCTCATCGTTTGGCTTTTTTTCCATCACCAAGCTTAGAGAGTTTTCAAAATGAACCTGAATTATATGAAGATGATGAACTTTATGCGGATATTTTAGCAAAAAATATTGTTACCTTTCCTATTCGTTTCGATTTTGATCCTAAGAACTTTAAAGAACTTGAGCATCCGAGAACACATGTGACCTTCGGGCAATATAAAAATTGTAGGATTCCTGTTTCTACCCCATTAACACCAGAGTTGTTTATCAACTTTATCTTAAGAAATTTTTACAATACAGCCTTTACAAAACATACAGATGATTTTCCGGTGAGTCCTTCATCTTTGAATCAAACGATTACTGATAAAGAAAAAGGTGTGTTTCATTTAGGTATTTATTAGAAAAAATGTATAATCGGGATAGGAAGCTACTCAAGTAGCCCCCTCCCACAGCACCGTACATACGGGTCCGTATACGGCGCCTAGCCAGGTATTAACTGAGATATTTCATCGGGCAAATCGAATTCATATCAAGTGCCTATCGGGTCGTA
>JAJRQP010000323.1 GCA_024280195.1 Bacteroidota bacterium
ATAATTCATCGCAATCCACGCGGTGTCAAAACGAATGATTCTATTAATTAATCCTTTTCTTTTGAAATACGGACCATAACCCAAAACAATTTCATGCTTGGGAGAGAAATGAGACTGCATACTTTTTAGCCATTGATTACTGGATGGCTTACAATCTGCATCTGTCAAAAGTAATTGATTGAATCTCGCCCCTTTTATCCCCACTGTTAACGGTAGTTTTTTACCGTATTTTAAATGAGGGCTTTTCTCTATTTCTATGACTTTTAAATTAGGGTAATCTCTTTGATAAGCAGCTAGAATATACTTAGAATCATCCGTTGATTGATGATTGATGATAATCACTTCAAATTCTGGGTAATCTTGCTCCAAAATAAAAGGTAAGAATTTAAAAATATTCTCCGATTCATTTCTAGCAGCAATAATAATAGAAACGCCCTCTTTTTGACTCAGTTCAATCTTTCTTTTATGAAAAGCTAAACGGCCATAAATCAATACGACAAAGAAGAACTGCACAGAAGCAACCAAACAAAACAAGAAGAAGACATAGGTCTCCATATTGTAATCTAATTCTGGTAAATAATTCAACATCATTATTGCTTTCTACAAATATGGGGTGTTTCATAAATAGATTTATCTTTGCGCTGTATATTTATCAACAATTTTATGCACTTTGAACTAGAACTTACTGATTCTCAATCGAAAGCGAGAGTCGGAAAATTACATACTGACCATGGAGTCATTGAAACACCTATCTTTATGCCTGTTGGAACAGCAGGAACTGTGAAAGGAGTTCACCAACACGAACTAAAAGAAGACATTGAAGCTCAAATCATCTTAGGGAATACCTACCACTTGTTTTTGCGACCAGGATTAGAGGTTATAGAACCAGCTGGGGGACTTCATAAATTTATGAATTGGGGCGGCCCTATCTTAACTGACAGTGGAGGTTATCAAGTTTATTCCCTATCTGGCGTGAGAAAGATAAAAGAAGAAGGTGTGACATTTCAATCTCACATTGACGGAAGTCGCCACATGTTTTCTCCAGAAAAAGCAATTGACATTCAACGCTCTATCGGTGCTGATATCATTATGGCATTTGATGAATGCACTCCCTACCCTTGTGATTTTGATTATGCAAAACAATCTATGCATATGACACATAGATGGCTGAAGCGTTGTTTTACGCAAATGGACAAAACGGAACCTCTTTACGGACACGAACAAGCACTTTTCCCTATTGTTCAAGGATCAACTTATAAGGACTTACGAACAGAATCTGCTGAAACAATTGCTTCACATGATGCAATTGGAAATGCAATTGGAGGACTTTCTGTTGGAGAACCTGCACCAGAACTGTATGAAATGACAGATTTAGTTTGCTCCATTCTCCCAACTGAAAAACCTCGATACCTAATGGGAGTAGGCACTCCTGTCAATATTTTAGAATGTATTGCTTTGGGTGTTGATATGTTTGATTGCGTAATGCCATCGAGAAATGCTAGGCACGGAATGCTTTTCACCTCTGAAGGGATCATTAACATAAAAAATAAAAAATGGGAGAAAGATTTTTCCCCATTAGACCCAAACGGAAAGTCATTTGTTGACTCAACTTATACGAGAGCATACCTCAGACATTTAATGCGTTCAAAAGAACATCTTGCTATTCAAATTGCAACCATACACAATTTATCTTTCTATTTATGGTTAGTAACAGAAGCCAGAAAACACATTAAAGCCGGAGATTTTGTTTCTTGGAAAAATCAAATGGTGCCAAAATTGGAGAATAGATTATAGATGCTAAAAATCATTGACAAATATATCATCAAGAAATTCTTGACCACTTTCTTCTTTATGATGGGAGTGATTATGATATTGGCAATGGTTTTTGATATTGCGGAAAAACTCGGTGATTTTATCGAAAACGATGCAACATTTTATGAGGTTGTGGTCGAATACTATATCAACTTCATTCTCTTTTACGGAAACATGTTCTCTTCGATGATTATTTTCGTTTCTGTGATTTGGTTCACTGCAAAAATGGCGCAAGACACTGAGATTATCCCTATATGGAACAGCGGTAGAAAATTTGGAAGATTCGTTAGACCTTATATGATTGCTGCAACATTTTTAATGCTTATTTCTTTAGCGTTTAACCACTTTATCATTCCACACTCTAATAAGGTTCGACTTAACTTTGAGGATAAATTCTACCGAAACACGATCAGTGTCCAGGATTATCACGCTGAGTTTCCTAACAATGAGATTGTTTATTTTAAAAGTTATAACGGAGAAAACAATACTGTAACGAACTTTACCATTGAAAAATGGAACGATAAAGGAGAACTTGTTTCTTTCATTAAAGCAGGCAGTGCTGTTAATATTCCTGGCGAGAAAAAATGGGTATTAAACAACTATTACCAAAGAATTGTTGGCTATCCCAATGATAAAATCATTCAAGGACCAACAACCGATACCACCTTCCAGTTTAGTATTGATGAAATGGCAACGAGAGAGAACATTGCAGAAGCAATGGATTATTTTGCGCTAAGAGAATTCATTCAGCGAGAGCGGGAAAAAGGGTCAACGATGGTTCCAACCTATGAAATAGAATTGTATCAACGTTCTTCTTACCCTTTTGCAACTTACATTTTAACCATCATCGGTGTTGCCGTAGCAAGTCGAAAAAAACGAGGAGGAGTTGGAATAAACATCGCCATCGGTTTGCTGATTATTTTTATTTACATCTTCGCAATGAAAGTGACAACTGTTGCTGCCATTAATGTTGGCTTACCTGCATACATTGCTGTTTGGGTTCCTAATATTTTGTTTGCAGGCGTTGCCTATTTACTTTATAGAAAAGCGAAAGCTTAGACTTATTTCAACACCTCTAAAATTGGATTACCTGTTGTTGAATTAGGCATTTGCAAGAACAGTATATGTGCCAAAGTTGCAGAAATTGCGGTAATCTCTATTTTTCGATAAACTTCTTGCACTTTTATCTTTTTACCATACCAAAGTAATGGTACGTGTGTATCATAATTAAAAGCTGACCCATGACTTGTACCTTTTCTTGATAATTCAGTATCTGATAACTTTGGTAAATACCCTGGCTCTAGCATATAGATTACATCACCACTTTCTGCATGGTGATATCCTTTCTTGACCATATCTAACCATTCGTCATCTACAGCAGAATTATACAACTCTCTACCGGTAAACACTCTTTTCACATTCTGCCAACCTTCTATTTCTTGCTTGACAAATTGAGCAACATTCTCCAATTCTAACTTATCTATCTTTATTGCTTTCTGATCTAAGTAGATGTTATTATTCTCTTCAGTTAAAATGTAATCCTTACCAAATTGCTGAATCAACTGATTTCTTAACTTCGATAAGTTCTCTTCTAAAAAAAAGTAACCTCCTGGTAAATTGTTGTCAATTAAGTATTGAGGCACGGGAACTACAGCATGATCTCCTGTTAAAAAAACGGTGTACTCTCCTTTGCCAACCTTCGCATCCAGTTGCTTCAACAGTTTCTGAATTTCCAAATCCAAACGAATGTAAATATCTTCTAACTCAACAGAATAAGGACCAAACGCATGACCTGCTAAGTCAGGTGTAGAATAGCTAATGCACAACATATCCGTTTGCAAGTCTTGACCCAACTGCTCACTATCTATCGATTTCAAGGCGAAGTCCGTTAGAAAAGTATTGGCAAACGGCGTATATGCAAACAATTCATAGTTCGGTTGACCTCCAGTCATCTCTTTTAAATCATACGGAAACGTCGGAGTTGTTTTACCCGGCAACAAATGTTCGTAAGGAGAATCATCAGGACCGCTTTCTTGATAAGAATCAATATCCAAAATGGTATTCCATACTTCTTTTAAATAATTATCTGCTTGTTTCTCCCCGTTAAATGATTCAACCCAAGAAGGTAACTTTTCTTTATAAAAAGAGCTCGTGATAAACTTTCCCGTTGCAAAATCGAACCAGTAAGAACCATCGCTTAAATGCCCCCCTGGAAGTATTGCCCCTCTATTCTTAATCGACATGGAAATAACTTTCGCAGATGGATAGGTCATCTTTAGTTGGTCGGTAATCGTATTTGCTTTCAAATTCATTGGAGAAAAAAGTCCATAAATAGAGTTCGTTCCAATAGAAGTCACCGTAGAATCTTCTACGCAATTAAACAGCTGACCGGTTGACCTATCAAACCATTCGTTGGCTACGATTCCATGATTACTGGGTGTTGTGCCTGTGTAAATAGATGCGTGACCAGGCCCTGTATAGGTTGGGATGTAGTTATATTGGGCATTTCTACAGTTCACTCCCTCGCTCATCAATTTCTTAAAGCCATTCTCACAAAACTTATCCGAATAACGATATAAGTAATCATAGCACATTTGATCGACAACGATGCCAACTACTAGTTTAGGGGAGTCATATTGTTGAGCAATGTTTGAGAAAGAGGATGCTAAAATAGCGGTGATAAAAAGAAGTTTCATTCTGAAAGTTTTAGAAGATAAAGTTACATTTTTTTCCAACAAAAAAGACGACTCAAAAGAATCGTCTTTTTTAATATTTTGAAAGCCTGATTAATGAATCACTACTAATTTAATTGGTAAAGAAGAAACCCCTTCAGAATCTATCAAAATAAAGTAATACCCTTGAGGCAACTCTTGAGTTGAAAGACTCATTGAATTTGTTTGTCCAACAACATCCTCATTCATCACAATTTGTCCCGCTTGATTTAGGACACTAATTTTTGCTCCATTCAATACTTTAGATGTACTCAAAACAATTGTATTATTCGCAGGATTTGGAAATACTTTTACCTCCAACTGGCTTTCTGTTAATTCTGAAAGAGAAGCAGTATTCACATCATAAGAAACTTTAAAGTCATCGAAATAAAAACCATCTTTACGAACACCTCCGTCAGCTTCGATAATAAAACGAACATCAATTGTTTGCCCAATATAATCACTCAAATTAACAACATCATTCACCCAGCTATTTTGAGTTCCTTCATAAACAGGTTCTGCATCTGGCTGCACCGAACCACTTGCTGAAGTTCCGGGAACAGTATATTCTGTGCACTGCCCCTGCCATGTTGTGCCACCATCAACCGAAACTTGAAATTGACAATAATCATAGTCCGCCTCTATTTCCCATCTTGCCCAGTAAGAAATTTGGGCAGACAGTGCATTTGTCAAGTCTATCGATTGGTTAAACTCATAAATTGCAGTCGAGTTATTCGTGTAATTTACTCCTGGAGAATCTGTAAAACTATTTGATGCTGAATAAAATTGTGCATTTGTTAACGACCAATCACCTATCCAATTTGTTGCTGTTGCTGCATCATCAAACTCCTGTATTGGTAGAGTTCCATACGTTTTGACAATTGTGTCTCTCATTGTCCAAGTTGGATACTCTGTTTTTAAAACGTATTTCACCTCATCACCAAACTGAATAGCAGGGTCAAGAGTATAAGAAATGGAACCTGAACTCGTTTGTTTTAAGTTCAAGTTATATACAACTGGAGCTCCAACTGTTTGAATATTTAGTATTGGATCAATTGAAACGGTTATTGCTCCATCCACCAAACCTAGACGTTGAGCGTCATGATTAAAGTTTCCAGTCATAGAAGACAAAGAAGATGGATCTGCATCTTTTACAACTAAAAATAAGTGTGATATATGAGCCAACACCATATTAGGACCAACCATTCCTTCGCAAGTACCAATCACCTCTGAAGGAGCAGGCCAAAATGCTGTTCCAACCTCGGGTGTCATTGCGAAAACAGTATCTTTTTGCCCTACATTGATATCTACCTTATACATATAATCATCTGAATCTCCAGAAGCAGGATACAAGCCTGAACTTTTGAAATTAGAATAACCATTAAAGGTTGTCATATGAGAAGAGTAAGCATCAAAATAATCGTGATGATCAGCAAACTCAGCATCTGTTGTTCCGATAGGAAATAATAAATCCTGTCCATAAGTATGTGCATTGAAGGCAGAAGTAAAACCAACATTCTCTACCAACCATTGAATTGCTTGTGTTTCAGGCTCAGAAAAAGCACTAGTCCCTGGGTAAACATCACTGTTCGGGTCAGTACTCACTCCAGTTGTATTCCATCCATAAGAATAATTTCTATTCAAATCAACTCCAACATTTGATGTACCCACATTTCTTTTATTCTTCCTATGCATTCCTCCCCCATTCGGATCTGTTGCTTCATTTTCTAGATACCCATCAGGATTAACACAAGGAACAAAATACATTTCTGTATTGTCAACCAAAAATTTAACTTCGTCATTGGTTGCATAATTCTCCAATAAATACCACATGTAGTATATTGTTTCTGACATACTCAATGGTTCACGTGCATGATGGATAGATGTATATAAAACTTTTGTTTCAGAACTTTCAGCAGAATTTGGGTTGTCCGAAATTTTCACATGATAAATAGGTCTTCCTTCCCAAGTTTGAAAAGTAGAAATGGGTGATTTTGCAGAAATTAAGCTTGGATATTGTGCAACCATTGCATCCAACTCGTTCAGCATTTCTTGATACTTATACATTCCAGCATAGGAATTGGGGTTTGTATCGAAATTAACGGGAGGAACAATCTGCCCCTGTCCCCCTGTAGTTGCACAAGCAACATTTTTATTTACGACTTCATTGATTGCTCTTTCACGATAGAATTTTTTTACATCTTCAATCAGAACATCAAACTGAACGTTGTTGTCTTTAAGAACTTGAATTTGCTCTGTAGAAAAGTCGGTAATTAGAAAAGTATTCTTTTTTCGAGTTCCATGATCTACAGGAAGTCCAAGATTTGCGAGGTTGACAATTTCTAAATCAGTTGCATAAATCTTCACTTTAGAATAATCTTGACTAAACGAAAATGAGCTAATTAATAAAAAGAGGAGAGTAATTTTGTTAATCATTTTAATAGTTTTATAGTTCACTGCAAGGTATTGATAAAAGCTGGGGAGTTAGCCCCGTTTAATCAATAAAAAGGACTGATTATTACATTCCTAACGAACTATATGCTATAATTATCTTACAACTAAATTCATTTAACCGATAAATAGATTCACTCATCAACTTAATTTAACCATCTGTAATTATTAACCATTTGATTCAATTAAAACAAATTAATTTTGAAAACAACTAATTAACTTAAAAAAAATGTCAGAAAGAAAAGTATCATTTGGAAGAATATTTTGGCCTAGTCTATGGGCAGCACTAATAGTATCAATTATCGGCCTACTAATATGGCTATTGGTCATCAGCAGTTTTGTTGGAGGACTAGATAGTTCAAAAGGAATCTCTGTAGAAGACAAGACAGTTTTGCACATGAAACTCAACGGTAGAATTGGCGAAAAAAGTAAATCCAAATTTAATCCTTCGAGTTTTCAATTAGACATCACTTTCGGACTTGCAGATATTCTTCACGGATTAGAAGAGGCAAAAAAAGATGATAAAATAAAGGGAGTTTTCATCGAAATCGATGCGCTTTCTTGTGGATTTGCTACGGCAAAAGAAATCAGAGATGCCATCAATGATTTTGAAGAATCAGGAAAATTTGTTGTAGCATATAATAGCGGAGAAATGATTTCTCATTTAGAATATTTTATCGCTTCAGCAGCCAATGAAAATTATGGTTTCCCAAGTTCTACGATGCAATTTTTAGGACTAGGTGCTGAGTTATCTTTCTTTAAAAACACCTTAGACAACTTAGAGGTAGAGATGCAAGTAATCAGAGGTTCGAATAATGACTTTAAAAGTGCAGTTGAACCGTTCTTTCGCTCTAACATGAGTGATTCTTCAAGGTTGCAAATTGAAACATATCTAGGCGGACTTTGGGCTGACTACAGAAAAGACATTGCTAAAGACAGAAAGGTGTCTACGGACGAACTAAACAATATTGCAGAAAATGCATTGGTACAAGACGTAACTGATGCAGTTGAATACAAACTAATAGACGCTGTAAAATACAGAGATGAAGTGATTGCAATCGTTCGCAAAAAAGCAGCAACCGCTAAGGAGGATGATTTAGAACTTCTTGAATTCTCCAAGTATGCAAAGAAAAGATTTTACCAAGATCAAGTTTTAAACGAAGCAGATGAGCCAAACATTGCTGTTATTATTGCAGAAGGAGGAGTTGCTAAAAGTGGTGAAGGATTAACTTCTGATGAAATTTGCAAACTTTTTCAAGATGCAAGAAAAAATGAAAGCATCAAAACAGTTGTATTTAGAATTAACAGTCCTGGTGGAAGTGCATTGGCAAGTGACGAAATATGGAGAGAAGTGAAATTAACCAATGACGTCAAAGAAGTAACGGTATCCATGGGAGATGTTGCTGCATCTGGAGGGTATTACATCGCTGCACCTGCAACAACGATTTTCGCAGAGCCAACAACAATTACAGGTTCAATAGGTGTGTTCGGAGTAATTCCTTACACTGGTAAGATGATGGAAAACAAGTTAGGATTGACATTTGACAGAGCCTCTACCAACAAGCATTCTATCATGACAACCAACCGTAAATTAAACGAGGAAGAGATGGTAATGATTCAAAAAGGTGTTGATGAAATTTATGATTTGTTTAAGTCAAGAGTTGCTGAAGGAAGAGGAATGACCAAAGAGCAAGTCGATGTAATTGCCAGAGGTCGTGTCTGGACAGGAAGAGATGCACAACGTATCGGATTAGTGGATGAATTAGGAGGACTGAAAGATGCGATTGCTTTTGCAGCAAAGAAAGCGAGTATTACCGATGTAAAAACACTCTACTACCCAATTGTAAAAGAAGATAAGTTAAGCGAAATCTTGGCACAGTTTGAAGGTGACAGTGAAGTTAAATCTTCCATTGAGCTTCCTGAATCGTTGATGGAATACTATAGCCAACTTAAGAGGTTAGAATCAATACAAGGTATGCAAATGAGAATGCCTTACGAGGTTATTATTAAATAATTACCTACTACAAAAAAATCCGCTTTTTGAATCTTTTCATAAAGCGGATTTTTTAGGTTAAAAACATTAATTTTGAACATGAATAAAATATTTTCTCTGCTTCTGCTTCTGATCATTGTCTCTTCTTGTGCAATGAACAAGTTATTTCTAAATCCAAGGCCACTTACTGTCGACTTTCAGCGCAATTTCTATTCTCCCGAAACAAAAGACACGCTCTCACTTGCTTTTAAAGATATAAACACGCCAGTAATCACTACAGCAACTGGAGAGTTAGCTAAATTCAGCTATGAAATCGAGAATGTGAATTTTAAAAGCTCTCGCGATAGAATGATTAATGGTTGGTTGGTTAAACCACAAAATTACAACGGAACAACAATCTATTTCCTACATGGTAACTCTGGAAACATCCCTTACAATTTTCCACTAGCTGAACCTTTTGCAAAAAGAGGCTACCAAGTTTTTTTAATCGATTATTCTGGTTTTGGATTCTCTGAAGGAAAAGCAAAAAGAAAAGACGCACTCAAAGATGCCAACGAAGGACTCGACTATTTAATCAACAGAGAAGACATTCAATACGAGAAATTACTTATTTATGGACAATCATTAGGAGGACACCTCTCTTGTGTTGTTGCCAATCAAAATCAAGACAAAATTGATGGACTTGTGGTAGAAGGTGCATTTTCTTCTCACAAAGACATTGCTGCAGACCAAGTTCCTGTTCTAGCAAGAATATTTGTTCGAGAAATTTACAGCGCAGAAAAAAACCTACCGAAGTTCCAAAAGCCTGTCTTAATTATTCACAGTACAGAAGATGCAAGAATTGGTTTCCATCATGGGGAGCGTTTATTTGAAGTCGCAAATGAGCCTAAACAATTTTATCAAATAGAAAAGAAGCACGTTCGTGGACCTTTGTATTATGCAGATAGTATTTGCTTCAAAATTGATCAAATTTTGAATAGTCAAAAATAAAAGCTAGACTTATGCATGATTAAAGCATTCGTATTCTTGATGTTGATTTCCATTTGTGGTCTTAAGCTAAGATCTCAAATCGACAATAAACAAAAGAATCAAGTCTATTTAGAATTGGGAGGGCCGGCAATTATTGCTTCCGTCAACTACGAGCGAGTATTAATCCAATGGGATAAATTATCGATTGCCGCAAGAATAGGAGTTGGTTCTAATCGAATTGTTGATTTTAACCAAACACTCAATCCTGATATTTCTATCCCGTTAGAAGTTCTAACTTCCGTCAACTTAAATTCTACAGGAACTTTCAAATTGAAATTTGGCGTAGGCAACACTTTTAATTCTACGGTTATTCTTTCTTCAGAATTAAAAACGAAACGGTTGAATTCACAAAATGGATTTGCGCAAGTTGGACTTCATTATCAATTAAAAAACAATGTTGCATTCTCCATAAATTACGTTCCAATATTAGAAAGGTATCAGAATCTTCGAAATTGGGTATCTCTCACAATAGCTTATGTTTTTTAATGAAACAACTCGCCGTCATATTACTTTGTTTTACGTTTTTTGGATGCAAAAAACACAACGATGAAATTCAAAATTTAAACGGAAATAGGATTGATGTTTTAGGTCATGCAGGCATGGGAATCAATAGTCAATTCCCAATCAACTCGGGAGAATCACTACTCGCCTGCCTCAATAAGAATTCAAATGGTACAGAACTAGACCTTCAATTGACCAAGGATGGGATTTTAGTTGCTTTTCATGAT
>JAJRQP010000324.1 GCA_024280195.1 Bacteroidota bacterium
TCCATCTTATTTAAGCCTAAAGAACGGTATTTCATCGCTTTTTTGGAGAATAACGCCTCATAAGAGCCCACTTTCTCTTTCAAGAAATCAAGTGTTGCTTCATCAATGTTTTGCTCTTTGATGTTTTGCAATTCTAAACCTTCAAGGTTCAGTTCTTTGAGAATTCGAACGTTGGTTGAGCAGGATTTTAGATGGTATATTTTTTTCATGGGATACGTTATTGAAAGAATTGTAAAAATAGGGATTGTATTTGGAAAAGCTACTTCTTAAAACCAACTTTGATTCTTAGCGTTTTTTGATCCTTGATGAATTTCTTAAGATAGCTAAATATTTGATCTGTTTTTTCGTCTTGTCCAGCGACTTTTCTCTCTACCCCATAAAGTTCAGCTAAATATTTGTCTAACATTACTTTGTGATTTCTAATCAAATAGATTTTATTTACAACAACTTCATCTGGTCGGTTTATTTCTTCAGCCATTCTTGTTCTTTATTCTTGGAGGGTTCCTCGTTTTACTATTTCAACCCATTCCTATCTGATATACAAAAAAGAAACGATTAAAGTTGTGCTTTTAGGAATAAAATGTATTCAGAGATGTTGACTTTCGTTAAAAATAGAGCAGGGTTGCAAATCCAGCTTTGCAAAAAGCATCAATCTCATTTAACTATAAAATATAGCTTTTGGCATTTATCGTCGAAAGGGAAAACACGCTCCCCATGTACCATCTTTGAATCAAAAAAAGCATGCGATTTTAAATTCATTTCTTTCTTATACTTCAACATTCCTACGCTCACGTCAATGTCTGGATTAATCTTTTGTACTACAACAAAAAAACCTTCTTTTGGGAATGTTATTGATTCCGAAAATTCAAACCTACACCAACCCCTTTGTTTATTGATTTCACCTATGATGACGTTTTGTTGTATCGGTTTGCCTAATTGTCCATTTTTATTTTTAAAAAAAGAGGCAATAAGATTTGTAGTAGAATCTCTATTTAGCACATAGATATATCCTTCTACTATTTCCTTTCTTTTTCCCGAAGTGTTTTGAAACAAAGAAGCGATTTTCACCCTTCCTGAGCTACCCACCCCAAAGGAAAAAAGATGCTTCGCGAACCTGTTCTTTTTGCCTATTCTAAATTGCTTCTTTTGGTGTTTCTCAGCTGTCACCGCAACAGCCTCAAAAGTCAAGGTGTTTAGTTCTAATAGAACGGTGTCTATTCCACCATTGTAAAAAACAATTTTGTCTTGATAACCATTGGCTCGTACAATGATACTATTCGTATATTCACATGCAATTTGAAAAACTCCATTTCCCAATGAATCCGTTTCACCTTCGCTTAATAAAACCTGACTAAATAAAACAGGAGAACCATTCTCTGCATCAACAACATACACTTTGCATGAATCTTGAGTGTAGCCCATTAGTGGGTAGGCAGCTAAAAAGACTGTTATCAAAAATAATTTTATTCTAAAGTGTGTTTTCATTCCCTAAATTTGACTAATCTCTCTATTATTAATTACTAATTGTACATTATTAATTAATCCTACCTATTCCTCTGCGTTTCCTTATCCTGAGAATTTGTCTCCACGGCAGGGCAACCTTTCGCTTTTTTCTCAAACATAAACATATACTTAATGTGAAATAACAACGGCATATATTCTGAAGAGAACCAACTAATTGTTGGGTGTCCTTTTCTCCATTCATAAGCCCCCATAATTGGTATTCTTACTCCTGGTGTTAAATACGCACCTCTTTTTAGTTTAATTCCGATGCCCAAACCGTAATGCAATTGTGCCATGAAACTTTGCTGGTAACGTTGTGGTGCTCCAACAGCTATTAATTCTGTAAGATGTGCAGCAGTATTTGCGTCCACTTTTGTTTTTAACAAGTTGTAATCGAAATTAACCCCAACGCTATTGTCTAAATAAAACTTCTTTATTTTCTTTAAATGCGCATTCTTATGTAAAGAAAAACGACCGTATAAATGACCTCGTTGAAAATTGCCTTCTGTTACAGATGAACCTAAAATTGTTCCTGTTGGACTTAAACGGTCAACTGTTAACCTTTCTAACCCTCTAAAGTATTTAAAACCTAAGCCCCAATCATAATAACTGACCAAAACCGTTTTTAAAGCTAAAGAAAGTTTTGATCTTTTCTTCGGGAAATGAACCAATCCTATTTCACCATAAGCACCTAATAACCCTCTTGGTTCGAGTGTGTATTGTCCATCAAATAGCCCATTATTAAAAGTTACCGTTTTATAATCAATGCGCGTCATTAAGTAAGTTCCTCCTAATTGAAACTGTAGCCCAGTATAACCTAGATTTCTAAAATCACGGGTTCCAAACCCTTGGTTTCTTTTGGTAGGTGTTAAATCACGAGGTTGTGCCAACGCAATGACAGGTAAAATTACGACTAGTATTAAAATTATTTTCTTCATCATTATACTTTCTCTAAAATCATATTAATAACATCGTCAGAATCCCATTTATTTTCAATGTTATCTATTAGCATCACCTCTTTCATTATTTTCGTTTGACGTTTTCCATTCTTCAATGCCTCACTATAACGAATATCAGAGAATGTTACCTGAGAATATAACGGCATCCATTTTTCTGGGTACAGTTTTGCAAATTTTGCTTCTATTTTCTTTTGTAATAAAAATTTAGGATCGGCCACATAGTCACGCATTACGTAGTAATTATATAACGACAAGTCTTGCAGAGCATCACCATCTGGTTTACGAACCTCACTGTATTCTTCAAAAACCTTTTCCCAATTTTCGTTATGTTTTTGCATCAATCCCCACAGAACTGTGCAATCTTCAAA
>JAJRQP010000325.1 GCA_024280195.1 Bacteroidota bacterium
TGAAATTCGAGAATACATCGGGTAATTATTGATGACATCATTTTTATCTCTATTCGCAGAAAAATAGGTCACAACTTCATCACTAATTCCAGAGTAATCGATCTTATTATTTACGATTGTTTCTCCCAGTTTATTTTGTTCTATTGTGAATATGTTTTTCATCTCAATTGTTATCGGATAGCACGAGATTACCCCAAGAGGCCGAATATAGTCCTGCATATTCTCATAATTCTCCTCCTTCATGTCTTCAAACAACTCGCTTAACACATCCAGAGAATCCTTTTCAGTTGCGAAACTTAAAGCATTACTTTCTGTGTTGCTACCTTCTTCCGAAGTGCATCCTATTAAATTCAATCCGAGAAATAATACTAATAACTTCAAATAATTCATAATTCATAATTCATAATCCTAACACGTATCAACTTCATAATTCTAACACCAATCTACTTCAAACTCTCCTCCAACCAATTCTTAAACTCCGAATGCCAAATTAAACTATTCTGAATCCCTAGTACCCAATGATTCTCTTCCGGGAAGTACAATAACTTGCTCTTGATTCCTTGCAGTTGTGCCGCCTGAAATGCTTCTAACCCCTGTCCGATAGGAACGCGGTAATCTTTACCACCTTGTATAATCATTATCGGCGTGTTCCAATTTTCTACATGCTCTGCAGGGTTAAACTCATTGTGACTTCGCTGAGCAACCTCATTTCCTTTCTCCCAAGGTGCACCTCCTAAGTCCCAATTTACAAAGAACAATTCCTCCGTTGTCCCGTACATGCTCTTCCAATTGAAAATACCGTCGTGCGCCAAAAATGTTTTGAAACGATTCTCGTGAATTGCTGCTAAATAGAAGGCAGAATAACCTCCGTAACTTGCTCCGATGCAACCTAAACGACTTGTGTCAACATACGATTCTTTTGAAATGTCATCTATTGCAGAAAGGTAGTCTTGCATATTTTGTCCGCCATAGTCTTTTGAAATTTGCTCGTTCCATTCAATTCCCCAGCCGGGCATACCTCGTCTGTTTGGAGCAATCACAATGTAACCATTGGCTGCCATTAGTTGGAAATTCCATCGGTAAGAATAAAACTGACTCAATGCTCCTTGAGGTCCTCCTTGGCAATAAAGTAACGTAGGGTATTTTTTGTTTGGATCAAAATTAGGAGGATAAATGACCCAAGCCAACATTTCTTTGCCATCAGTAGTTGGAATTGTTCTTCTTTCAACCTTACTCAACTGAATTGAATTATAAATATCATCATTCACATGAGACAATTGTTTCATTGCACCGTTTTTTAAATCGACTGTGTATAATTCTGATGCATGATTCATGTCTCTTCGCATAACGACCATTGTTCCGTTGCTTTGACCAACGATTGAATGAACGTCAAATTCTCCACTGGTAATTTGTTTTATTTCTGTTTTTCCATTTGCTTTTTTGGGAACATTAACAGAGAATAATTGAACAGTTCCTTCAAATGGTGCGACAAAATAGATGAGGTTTTTGTGAGAACACCACATAAATTGATTAACAGTTCCGTCCCAATCTGTCGTTAAGTTTTTCTTTTGCCCATCAATGAGAATGCAGATGTCATTTTTGTCAGATTCGTAACCATCTCGTTTCATTTGCAACCAAGCCAATTGCCCGTCTTTAGAAAACGCAGGTTGTGTATCGTACCCTTTATTTTTTTCCGTTAAATTTTTGGTGGTGGCTGTCGCAATGTCATACTCGTAAATGTCTGTATTTGTGCTAATTGCATATAATGTTCCTTCTTTCTTTTTAGTCACATAAAGAACTTTTGTTCCGTCAGGACTCCAAATATAATCTTCAGAACCACCAAAAGGTTTTTGCGGACAATGGTATTTCTCTCCAGCCATTATATCCGTTTGTTCTGCCGTTGCCAGATTCTCGATAAAAACATGGTTGTAGTTTCCATCTTCCCATTTATCCCAATGGCGGTAGTTCAATTCATCAATTATTAGCACGTTAGACTCTGTTAATTCAGGATAGAAATCAGTTCCAAGAACTTTCTTAAGTTTCACTTCTTTTGAGAGAATTTTATATTTACCATCTTTAGAATAATCTTCTCGCTTGGTGATAAAATCAGAGTAGTCTTTGATTTCTTTTGCCATTCCATCTTTCAGAGGTAGAATGTATAACTGAGATTTTCGTGTATTACTTGATATGTCAACTTTTGAAACACGGTAAACTACACTTTCTCCATCTGTCGTTAAACCAATAGGGGAGATGCGATTGAGTTCGATGAGTTGTTCAGCCGTCATCACATTTTGTGAGAATGCAATAAAATGAGAAGTAATTAGAATTAAAAAGGAGATTGTTTTGATTGTCATAATTCGTTTTGATTAAAAACGAAAGATAGTAAATGTTTTGAGAACACATTATCAGTTATTCATTCCTCATCATCACTGTTCAATCGGCCCTTTCTGAAATTGTGCTCCTTTATTCTTAATAATCGGAAAAAAGTACTTGAATTCTATTGCTAAGAAGGAGCCGTCAACAGGTCCACTTATTTCTTTAACAACTGAAGAAGTGTTGTATTCATACGTTAAATAATAATCAAAAAGAGGTTTAAATGGAACTCTTGCAGAACCTCCAATGTAGAAGAACCCACTTTTTTCTGTTCTTAATTCAAAACCTAGATTGGCATTAATATCCAGACCTATTTTATTTTTAACAAAACCTGAGTTGTAAAAAACGTGTCGGTTGGCTGGTTTTATAACAGAACCTATATTTGTTGGTGTATACGTTAGAGCAACTCCAAGAGAGGCATCCATATAAATGTTATCATCTAGCTGTATATAAAACAAAGCGTTTATAGGAATGTCGTATTGAACAAAAGTTAAATGATTGTCGGCTGTAATAGCAGAATCGGGAAGACTCATTGTGACATCAAAATTTCTCACGTTGTAATTAATTCCCGTTTCTAAGGCGAGTAATTTAGTAAGCCCTGCGCGGACAGTTCCTCCAAAAGAATAACCTAAGGTTTGAGTGATAGTAGAGGTTATTCTGAATGGGTCATTGGATGCTTGCTCAATCGATAAGCTTTTGTCACCAATAAATTGCGTTGGAAAAATAGGACTGATTCGAATACCAAAATAAGACGGAACCTTTCTCTTATGCTTTATTTGCGACAAAACATTTAAAGATAATAATGCAAATATGGTGATAAGTAATAGTCTCATTGATTTCTAAAACGTAAAGAAAAGCATTTTATTCCGTTATTTTTTCAGCATTGATTGATTGTCCTGTTTCATTGATTCTATCGAGTACTCTTTGTCGATGACAGTATCCTAAAATAGCAAGGAGCATAACGATTGCAGAAAATGTCATTAACACATAACGTAAAACTTTAAATGGGATCAAAGGCTTTTTATGTTTTGCTTCGACTAGGTAGTTGATTTTCTCCGTCTTTTTGTAGTCGTTTTTATGGACTCCAAACAAAAAATATTCTTTACCTCTTTTGGGCTCCGAACTTTTCTCAAACCAAATTGCATCTTTTGTTAGTTCTTCTTCAAAAGAATTTGCTCGCTCGATATCTGCAAATCGATAGACAACGTAATTTGGATTGGTAGGATGTTGAACATAATTTACCAATCCTAAATCAATGATGGTATGATCTACTGGGTTATCCATTCGGTGTTGTATTCAATTGGTTTTCTATGTGCTTCGGGCCATTCAATTGCTGGGTAACCAATGTAGAATAATCCAATGCATTTATCTTTTTCGCCGATTTTCAAAAAATCATTCATTTCTGAAGTGTAAATGAGTTTTGGGGTCGCCCAAAATGCTCCCAATCCATAAGCAGTGCAAGTAAGATGCATGTTTTGAATGGCACAAGCAACGGCTTCAATTTCTTCTAGTTCAGCAATGCTTTCTGATTCTTGTCGGTTCATGCAAATAGCAATTACCACAGAAGATTTTAAAGGTCGTGTCAGAAGTTTCGCCAATTTAGCATCGCTCTGTTTTTCTTTTGGTGTTAACTTTAGATAAGTTTGGCTGAGGAAATCACTCAATTGTGTCCTTCCTTCTTCCATGAAAACTTTAAAACGCCAAGGCTGTGTGTTTCCATGTGTTGGTGCCCATTGTGCATTGTTCAGCATCAATTCGACCTGTTCTTTGTGTACTTTTCTATCGCTAAATTGCTCAGGATAAATTGTTCTTCTTTCTCTTATGAGTTCTGTTATTTCAGAAAGGTTAAAGCGCATAAATATTTTTCTTTGTGAGAATGCAAAAATAAGAAATTAAGTGTGTTTGAGCATTAAAAGAAAACTCGTAAATTTAAAGCAGTAAAATAAGAAGAATGATGCATCAAGGAAATAATGAAAAACACTACGTAACTCGAATAGGGTGGATGAGAGCTGCTGTTCTTGGGGCAAACGATGGAATTGTTTCAACGGCAAGTTTAATTGTTGGGGTAGCAGCTGCTGGTGCAAGTCAATCGGCTATAATGATTGCGGCAGTAGCAGGATTGGTTGCAGGAGCAATGTCAATGGCTGCAGGAGAATACGTTTCTGTTAGCTCTCAATCGGATATTGAAAAAGCCGATTTAGAAAGAGAAAGAAAGGAATTAGAAGATGATTTTGAAGGAGAACAATTAGAATTAGCTAAGATCTACCAAGATAGAGGGTTAAGTGAGAAGTTGGCGCATCAAGTTGCGGATGAGCTGATGAAACACGATGCTTTCGGAGCGCACGCAAGAGATGAATTGCACATCACAGAATTAACGGAAGCAAATCCAATCCAAGCAGCTGTTTATTCAGCAATTTCATTTACTATTGGCGCAGGTCTGCCTGTGATTATTGCTTATTTTTCGTCATTAGAATTGATCATCCCTTTGGTGTCAATAGCTTCTATTTTATTTTTAGGCATCCTTGGAGGATTGGCAGCATACGTGGGAGGAGCAAATATCTGGAAAGGAATATACAGAGTTACATTCTGGGGGATTGCCGCTTTGGCTGCAACTGCATTTATAGGGTATCTTTTCGATGTAGCAATTGCTTAACGTTCTCCTCCCATCGCTTTGTTGATGTAGAAAAATGTCTTGTCGATTGTTTCATACTGTCCATTTGGAGTAGGACCAAGAGCAGGACTTGCAACGATGTATCCAGCCGCATCAATTAAAGTGTATTGCGGAAAAGATTCAATTTGATAGTTTTTCCAAATAGAATTAGATTCTTTTAATTCGTATGCATCCCATGTGATAGAATCAATAGCTTCCATTTCTGATGCTGAAAATTCTTTCTTTGGTTTATATACTGTTATGAATTGAATGTGATTCCCGTATTTCTTTTGTAATTCAACCAATAGCGGAAGCTCTTTTACCGCATCAGAATTAGCTGGGTCAAAGAAATGCAAGTAAACATACTTTGTCTTAAAATGAAACAAAGTCTTTGCAGGTTCACCTTCTTTTATAAGAACGAAGTCTGGTGCTTCTCCTGCAGGAACTAACTCTTTTAGTCGAGCTTTAATGTTTTTCGCAATAATTTTGTTGGACTTAAATAAGCACTTGTTTGATAAACTGTCCAATATTGTCAGAATGTTCGTTTGTGGATAATCGTCTGAATTGTAAACTTCTGACAATGCTTGAATCATAATCAGTTCTCTAATCCGAAGGTTAATTAGCGTGTATTCTGTATTCAGCGCCTTCATAATTAATGTAGGACTGCTTTTTAAAATACCGTCATAAACTGCTTGGTTTGTTTTAGTAGAAAGTCGCGGCATTAATTTCTGATAAAAATCTTTGATGTACAACATATACGTTTCGTTGTTGTATGCAACAGGACTGTTTTTGATATAAAAGTCATGTTTCTCGTATCGATTTCTTTCTGCTTTGTTGGGAATGTTATCTAGTCCTGCAATGGTAAATTTCACATGCGTTTTGAAATAAGTACTTGTGTCATCTTTGTAGGCTTTCTCCACTCTTTGCTTAAAACGATCTAAGCTTTCTGCAAATTCATTGCTTGCTAAACTTTTCTTGTGGTAATTATTGCCTAAAAAGTGGTCTACCCATCTTTGAAAACCTAAAATTTTGTAGTTGATGTCGGTAGAGTCTAAATCATAGAAAGCAATCTCAACTTGATTTCCGTTTGCACGGTTTGGAGAGAATTTGTCCTTCTCTGGAAAGAAAATAGAGTAATTACCATTCGGTTGAACCAAAAGATAGCCGGTGTTGTTTTTGCTTTTAAGAATGATTTTCTGCGTAATGTCAGAATTAAAGTAAAGCGTAAAAGAAGAATCTTTTTCTACTGTACTAGATGCCATTAATTCTTTTTTCTCACTGAAAAAGTCTTGAATTTTATAGGCCTCAATTGTTTCTTCGGTATAACTAGGAGCAATTCCTTTAATGGTGACTTGACCAAAAGAAAGTGAGGTGAACAAAAATGCAATAAGAAAATAAGGTAAGCGCATCATTAATTTAACTTTAGTCTTTGTTTGAGAACGAGGTAGTACATTAATTATACCACAACTATTAAACGAGTAAATGCGGCTTCGTTACAAAACTGTCTATTGGTCCATTGTTTTTGTGAATTTCTCTAATAATAGAAGAATTAATGGCAGAATATTTTTGTTCAGTCAAAAAGAATACCGTTTCAATGCCAGAAATGTCGCGATTCATGTGCGCTATCGATTTCTCATACTGAAAATCTTTAGAATCTCTCAACCCTCGAATGATATGAGATGCTCCAACTTCTTTACAAAAGTTAACCGTTAAGGTTTGAAACTGTTGAACAGAGATTTTGTCTTCATTCTCGAAAAGTGCATTGATGTGAGCAATGCGTTTTTCTAGGCTAAACATGTACTTTTTAGAGCTATTGACTCCAATTCCAATTACAACCTCGTCAAAAAGATCTAAACTTTTAACTATAACTGCTTCGTGACCTTTTGTGAAAGGATCAAAAGATCCTGGAAATAAACCTATTTTTTTACTCATGATTCTTCTGTTAATTCGAAAAAACTAAAATGTACGTTACCATATGTACGCATAAATTGGAAATGAGTTATATTTTCGAGCGAAGTTTCTTTTCCATGCTCTATAATCAGAATGCCATCTTCTTTCAGTTTATTCTTTTGAAACACAATTTCTGCAATTTCTGCGTGATGCTTATATGCGTACGGAGGGTCTGCAAAAATTAAATCAAATTGTTTCTCAGACTTCTTTAAGAATTTCAAAACATCAGATTTGACCGCAGATAGTTTATCGTTGCAATCAAATTTTGCACCCATCGACTTGATATACCGTATGCAGTTGTAGTTATTATCTACTGCGACAACTGTTCCGCATTCCCTCGAAAGAAATTCTATAGAAATATTGCCCGTTCCTGCGCACAGATCCAATACCTCCATGTCGTTATTTAGGTATTGATGCTCCAAAATATTGAATAATCCTTCTTTGGCAAAATCTGTTGTTGGTCGAGAAGGAAAGCTTTTAGGAACTTTATAGTATCTCGTTTTGTAAATCCCTCGAATTATACGCAAAGTAGTTGTGATTTAGGAATGAAATGTTCTGGGAGTGATAATTTTAATTGCTTCAAATCTTTGATCCTTTTTAAATCTTCTTGAATTGAATCAATGGTTTGTTGTTCGCAACCTAGTGCTTTTACAATTTCCAAGGTTCCACTTTCGTCGGTCATTTCTTTCTGTTGCAAGGCAAAAAGTAAATGATAAAGTACATCCTCATGATTTTGATAATCGAAGAATGAATAATATTCTAATTGATTGTGCTTAACTATAGTTAATTGGAAATTATCCTTGTGTAATATCACAGTTGCTTTTAGGTAGAATGCATTTTCATTCAAAATTTTTCGAAGAATATGTGTTCCTTCATTTTGAATAGTGACTCTAGGAAACTTCATTACAAAGTATCGTTTTGTCCAACTTCTTGTCGAGTAGACATTGACAATACTGTGTTCCGCTATTCTATTGTACTCAATGTTGAAGTCGTTTGCACATTCTCCAAAACACAACTTGTAAATTGCTTGAGGAGAAGATTCTGCAAATACATTATTTGGAACTAAAGAAGATTTGTTAGATGCCTCAGATAAGATTGTTTCATCGTATTCAGATGAAATAAAAGAATTTAATTCTATGAATGCATCTAGTTCTTTTTTACTTTCAGAATAATCTGAGGAACTTAAAAGAACCGTTGCTTCTTTAGAAACAGCATTATTGACAATTGAAGAAAACCGAATTTCTTGACCTGCAATTTCAATGGTTAAATGAGAATTGCTCATTCTTTATTCTTCCCAAGAACCACCTAGTTCATTTAGATTCTTAGATCCAAAGTACATTGTTCCTTGTTCTTTATTTCCATAAGGAATTCTACCTTCAACTCGAATAGTAGGGAAAGATTCATCACCAATCTTTACGGAATCCTTTACTTCAAGGCTCCACAAGTCTTTCGTGTGAGGAATAATAGGTAATGAGTCTGCAGAAAATTTGTAGAAACCTAACTTCGTTCTGTTTGCAACATATGATTTACTTGCGAACTTAATTTTCATTAAATCTCTTTGAATGGTATCTCTCACGAAGTTTTTAAAGTCTTTCTCCCAATTTGGACCTTCTTTCCATAATGAAAGACGGTAAGCTTCTTGTTCTGACATGTCATTATCTACAGGAGGGTTTCCTGTGTAAAGGTATTTGTTTTCAACTGGATCAACTTTTCTAGATGGAACAGAACCAATTGAATTAGGAACAGGTACCGTTCCATTTTTTACAAAATCTACAAATTCTGACCATTCAGCAATGTACTTCCCTGTTTTTTCTTTGTGTACTTTTTGTACATATCTGATGTCTTGTAAGTTTTGTACAGACAAAGATTGACATGCTTTTGCATTTTCTTGGTAAGTCAAAGTAGTTTTAACACTGTTGTATGACAAAAATAAAGCGACTAATCCAGCAATACCAGATCCAATTCCTAGAATATACACTAACGATGAATTAAATTTACCTGTACTAAAGGCAATACTTAGAGCTGCTGCAATCAACATCATTACTGCTGCAATCATAAAACCAGCGCCTTGGTCTTGTGCTATTCCAATGTAAACCATTAATAAACCAATGATTAAGAATAAAGCAGGTACGGTATATTTTTTTAATAGAATTGAAAGATTACTTGTCATAATGCTTCTTTTAATTTAGTGTTTCAACAAAACTACAATTTTTTAGATTTTAGAAGCATTCATTGGCTAGTTTTTTTGAACCTTTTACTCAATGAGTTGATTATTTGAAGAATTTCCACCTAAAAAAGAACTAAACCATTAAAAGAAAGTAGATTTACATCAATGTCGCAAGAGTCATTTTATACAACCGTTGTTAATTTGTTTGGATTAGTTCCAACGGAACATCAGCAAGAACTGTTGCAACAACTAGAAGCCTTTATCAGAAAAAGGGATGGTAAAAACTTATTTGTTCTTACAGGTTATGCAGGGACAGGTAAAACTTCTGTGTTAGGTGCATTCGTAAAAGCATTGAATCATTACAAAGTAAAAACCAAACTGCTAGCGCCAACAGGAAGAGCAGCAAAAGTTTTTTCGCATAAAGCAAACCAGGAAGCCGGGACGATTCATAAACATATTTATAGAAGAAAATCCAAGGTTGAAATAACAGCAGGGTTAAGCTTACAGAAAAATTTATTTAAAAACACCGTCTTTTTTGTTGATGAAGCTTCTATGATTGGGGATTATACACTGACTAAAGATGGTGGAGTGAGTGCTCGTAATTTATTAGAGGATCTCATTGAGTATGTTTTTACAGGGGAGAATTGCAAATTGATATTAATTGGTGATTCGGGACAGTTGCCACCGGTTGGGAGTGATTTTTCTCCAGCACTTAGTTTGGAATATTTGGAGAATCATTTTTTAGATGTATCGCTGTACTCTTATCATTTGGTAGAGGTTCTTCGGCAAGCTGAAGATTCAGAAGTATTGAGAAATGCAACTTTACTTCGCAATACTGATTGGGTAGATTATCCAAAATTTGAACTAAAGAAGGGAACAGACCTCGTTAGGATAAGTGGTTTAGAATTGCAAGATGAACTAGAAAGTAGTTTTGGAAACTTTGGTCAAGAAGAAACGATATTGATTACAAGGTCTAACAAACAAGCGAATCAATATAATCAGCATATTCGAGCAAGAATTCTTTGGTACGAAGAGTTACTTTGCTCTGGAGACTGCCTGATGGTTGTTAAAAATAATTACTTCTGGCTCGGAGATGATACAAAGATTGGTTTTATTGCAAACGGAGAATTGATAAAGATTGTTCGAGTTCGAAAAGTGGAGGAGATGCATGGTTTTGAGTTTGCACATGTAATTGTTCGCTTTGTTGATTACGAAGACTTGGGCGATATCGAATTAATTATACATACGGAATCCCTAACAGTTGAAGGACCATCTTTATCTAGAGCAAGAATGAAGGATCTTTTTTATTCTGTAGAAAGAGATTACGCACACCTCAGAAACAAGAAAGAGAGATACGATGCAATTCTTGCAGATAAATACTTCAATGCTTTGCAGGTAAAATATGCCTATGCAGTGACTTGTCATAAATCACAAGGTGGACAATGGAGCGACGTGTACATCGACCAAGGTTTTATCAATGAAGAAATTCTTGGTCAAGACTATTATCGTTGGTTATATACTGCCTTGACAAGAGCAACAAATAAGGTCTACTTAGTGAATTTCGCAGATGAATTCTTCGAGTAAGAATTTATAGTCTTCTTCTATAAGTACAATAATTAGTGATTGTAATCGAAAATTATTATGTTTTTTAGCGTTTTAAATCACTAATTATTATGTTTTTTAGTGGTTTTAATCGAAAATTGTTATATTTGTGGAGATGATTTCAAGAATAACAATAGAAAATATAGATAAAAAACTGTTCAAAGGAAAAGCAATTTTACTCTTTGGGGCAAGGCAGGTTGGAAAAACAACCCTTCTTGAATATTTAATAAATGAAAGAAAAGAAAAAGTTCTTCATTTGAATGGAGACGAACCAGATATTAGAGAAATTTATTCAAGTGTTACTTCAACTCAGTTGAGAGCGTACATTGGTAATAATAAAATTTTATTCATTGACGAGGCACAGCGGATTCCAAATATTGGTTTAACGCTTAAATTGATTACTGATAAATTAAAAGATGTTCAGGTAATTGCAACTGGATCATCTTCCTTTGAAATGGCAAATAAAATGAATGAACCATTAACAGGGAGAAAGTTTGTCTTTAATTTATTTCCGCTTTCTTTTCAAGAAATGGTTGATCATCATGGTTTATTAGAAGAAAAAAGAAACCTAGAACAACGATTAATTTACGGATCCTATCCTGAAATAGTCAGTTATCCTGAAGATAGTCTAGAGTTGTTGAAATTATTAGCAGACAGTTATTTATATAAAGATGTATTGATGCTAGATTCTATAAAACGCCCAAAATTGTTGGAGAAAATATTGCAAGCATTGGCATTGCAGGTTGGTAATGAGGTGTCGTACAATGAAATTGCCCAATTAGTTGGTGCAGACAAAGGAACCGTAGAGAAGTACATCCATCTTTTTGAGCAAACGTTTGTCATTTTCACTCTTCCATCGTACAGTAGAAATGTAAGAAACGAACTTAAGAAGAGCAAGAAAATATATTTCTACGATTGTGGAATTCGAAATGCAATTATTAGCAATTTTAATTCTATACACAAGAGGTCAGATGTTGGCGCTTTGTGGGAGAATTATTTGATTTCTGAAAGAATCAAAAAAATGCATTACCAAGGGGATTCAGTCAGTTCTTATTTTTGGAGAACAACCCAACAGCAAGAAATAGATTTTGTTGAAGTAGAGCAAAATGGTATTCATGCCTACGAATTTAAGTGGAATGACAAAGTGAAGGTTAAATTCTCCAAAACGTTTACAAATGCATATCCAAAAGCAGAAGTAGAAGTCATTTCTACCAAGAATTACGAGAATTTTTTATTAAGCAAATAATGATTTTTAGAGCTCACTTAGCTTAAATGAAGTTATACCAACACTAACTTTAACTCGTGCCATTTCTTTGTTAAAACGGTCAATGACAATTGTTGCCTGTTCTCTACTTAAATATTTCCCTGCCAAAACATTAATTTCTGTTTTTAGTGCTTTTAAAATGCTTGCAGTTCTATAAGTGCTTAAAATATCATTTTTAGATAAATGATACTTATTCATTCCAGAAGAAAGTGTCTGGTTAGAAACGTTAACATTAGAAATTACTGGATCGGTGTAAGAATTGACCTCTAGTTGAATCTCTCGATTCATGTGAATAAAAACTTCGGATTTCCTTAAACGAACAAATGAAGAATCACTTTTTGGTTTTCCCTTTGGGTAACTATTTAGTTCTTTCGCTTGATTATTTTTTACTGTTTGAACTCCATTCCATTTACCAATTCCTTGTCCTCTAGCGATAATTGAAAAAGGTACTTTTTTGTCTAACATTCCTTCAAAAAACACACGTAAAGCAACACTGTCTTTTTGTGAGAAAAGAGCATTTGGCAAATCCCATTTATCTGAAGCAAAGACATCTGTCAATTCTAGGTTGATTCTTGCGTTGTAATTCGGAGCAGCATCCATAACATTGATGTGCAACATTACTTCGTCGGCAGATTTAGACAAGCAAGACTCTGGAATGGCAATTAAACGAACCTCAAAATCTTGAACGCTATCGGTTGCCGGAAACTTGAATTCTTGCGTTAGAATGTCAAAACTAGTAGAGTCTTCAAATAGGTACATTCCGTCATTTTCTTCAAAATTCGCCCATCGGTTGCCCATTAATTGTTGATAGATATCTAGTTTTCTTTGATAAACAGCCATTAGATCAATTGCTTCGGACTTTTGAGCTTCTAGCTCTTTGATTTTTCGTTTGTACATCTCGAACAAGTTGTACAGTCCAACAATTGTGTTTTGCAACTTTTTTCGTTCTTTACGGCTAGAATTAGTGGTTGGTGTACCATCAAATGAGCCAGATCCTTTTTTGATTGCTTTCCGTTTAGATTTTTTCACTCTTCGAGAAGGCTTTTTAGAAGTTGTGATAGGAGAATAACCTAAGTCAGAATAATCTTTCTCTCGTTTTTCAATTTTTAATTCGGTGTTGTCCTTTTTCTTATTATTATATTCAATCCAGTGGTCAAAACCTTTCTTGCCGTAAATCATTTCGTTTAGCTTGGCAATTTTATTGTGTTCCAAATCATTGATAATCGATTGAAAAGTAGTCCCCTCCGAGAAAGTAGAATCAGGAGACAAGAAACGTGTATCCTTAGAACCAAAAAGGTGGTAGTTCAATCCATTTTTTTCTATAACAACTGTCGTTTGCTTTTCAGAATTATATCCCCAAACATCAAAATGAAGATTTGTTTCTCTATTATTCCCTGCTGTTTTAAGATCATTGATGGAATAACGCATCGGTTCTATTTCCTCTTTTGTTTTTCTTTTGACTACGGTTTTCTCAATAATCAATTGATAAGGGAATAAGCCAACAGCTTTTGGAAGACCTTTGTTCCATCTGCCTCGTTCGTCTTTTTCACGTTCTTCTAGAACACCTGTTGTAGAGCTGCCATCACCAGCTGCCACTAGAATATTGTCAAATTGATTGGCTTTTCCTCCAAGTGCTTTAAATATTTCGAATGCTCTTTGTGAAACGTACGCATTAATGGCATAGTTAATTGCGTTTAGTGCTGTTAATTCATCTGTTTTTGTTGGTAAGCGCAAAGATTGAATAAGCATTTTTTTATCATCCAAAGTTAAACTTGGATTCATTAAGTTTTGCATCTTAGAAATAGGCTTCAACTTACCATCAATCGTTTGTGTAATGCTAGGAGGGAGTTTCTCTAATAAGAATTTCTCATAAGTTTCATATTCATTGGTGTATTGCTTAAGGTTATCAGAAGAGCGTTTTTCTAAAAGAACTTTATTGAGTTCCCAAATCGCCATTTTATTAGCTGCTTCAGCAATCAGTCCTTTAGAAGATTTAGCAATTTCTTCCTTCCGTATTACAAGAAGTTCAGGTTTGTTGATGATGAGTATCTCAATTGAATCAAAATTCACTTTTTTATTAGGGAATAAAACTTCAGGTCCTTGATAATCAAAATAGCGACCAAAGTTATTATTCAATATTGGACTTTTTTTAACAATGTGGTAGAGGTATGCTCTTTCCTCTGGGTTTAAATCTTCATTAATTTGACAATAAGAAGTGATTGAGAAAAGAGTAAATATCAATAAATAAAGTGTCTTCATAAAAGAATGTTTCTGTATGTATAACCTGATTAGTTACGAATGTAACACCAAATAGTTGACCAAATTTAAAATGTGACATTTTTTAATTAACAAAGGGTGTTTAGTTCTTGACTAAACACCCTTTGTTAATTCTTTTTAATAGTTATTATTCTGGAATAAATGAGCTCTTTCTTTTGAGAATTGAAACATGTCCATTGAAGTCAATTCGTTCATCTTTATACGGATTCTTCACAGTTGCTTTCCATATATAAGTATCGTTTGGTAAAACTCTACCACGGTAAGTTCCGTCCCATCCCATTGAAGGATCATGGCTTTCCCATACCAATTCTCCCCAGCGATTATAGATGTACATATCGTAATCATAGATGTCAATACCTAATATAACTGGCTTCCAATATTGATTGTATTCATTATCATCTGGAGTAAATGCGTTAGGAGCAAAGAAGTTAATTGCTTCAACAATTTGAGCATATAAAGTGGTCGTGTCTGTACATCCTCTTTCGTTCATAACAATGAGTGTTACAGGGTATTGCTCTACAACATCTTCAGGGAATTCAAAAGTTGGATTCTCTAAACTACTTGTAGAAGGATACGAACCTGGACTGTCCCATTGCCAAGAAACTACATCTGACGACGAGTTGCTTTGCATTTGAATTACTGTTTCAAAAATGGTTGCAGGATTGTTTGAGAAAACCCAACTAGCTGTAGGCGTTGGGATAACTTCAATGATTCCTTTCATAGTGTCTGTGTAAACACATCCAAAAATAGAGGTTACTGTCATTGTAATATCCATAAAACCTGTAGTAGAATAATAGTGCGATATTGCATTGCTTCCTGAAGTCAATCCAGTATGGGTAATATTGTCTCCAAACTCCCAAAATGTTGTTGCAATTTCAGTTGGATTACTTGATGTATTTGTGAAGTAAAAAGTATCAGGAACACACTTTGTCGGCATATCAGGAATAGAAGAAGGTATGATTGGAGTAGGAAATGTAATCGTCATACATTCATTCGTAACTGGTGAACCACAAGCTTCTGACAATTCAACACAATAAGTTGTATTTGTAACATCCGGATCAACTTCAATTTCTTCACCTGTTCCTATTACTGTTCCATTTTGAGACCATGTAAAGGTGTAGTCTGAAGAGCCACCTGTTCCAGCGACATTAAGAAGCAAAGCATCTTCAGGGCATATTTGTGTGTTAGGAGTCAATGAAACAATAGACAAAGGGTTTGGCTCACCTAGGGTTCCACTAATTGAGATAACACAACTGTTACCATCAGTAATTGTTAAGGTGTGATTACCAACCATTAGGTCAGATGCAGTAAATGCAGCCGAAGTTGAACGATCCCAAGAATAAGAATATGGCAAAGTTCCGTCTATGACAGTGATAGTAATTACACCATCATTACCAGAATTACATGTAACGTCTGATTGTGAAGTGATTGATGCTGTCATGCCTGGTATTTCAGAAACGGTTACACTTAGCGTAGAAACACATCCGATGTCAGATGTGATAGTACAGTCATAAGTTCCTGCAGTCAGTCCTGTTGCAGTTTGTGTTGTTTGTGCAGCTGGGTCATTCCATTGATAAGTGATGTTGCCTAGTTCAGGTACCATTTCCACAAAAGCAGTTCCATCACTTCCGCCAGCACAAGAGACTAATGTAGAGCTACTCGCATAGTTTGCTGGTGTATCACCAACCGTTACAGAGGAACTTGAAGCACAACCGTTACCATCAATCATGTTAACAATATACGTACCAGCTGGCACACCTGTTGCTGTCTGTGTTGCTTGTCCTAGAGCTGGCCAATTAAAAGTGTAATTTGGAGAGCCAGATGTTGGTGTTGCTGTAACCGACCCAATACTTGCAGAACATAAATCATCTATAGCCGTTGCTGAAACAGAAGAGGAAACACCTGTGATAAACGTTGTGTCGGAAGAACCTCCTATTGGACCACAACCAGTTGCTGCAACTGTAACAAAATAACCAGTTACACCTGGAAGTACTGGGTTTACGACAAGCACTCCATTATTATATGGTTGTGTAGTATTGTTAAGTGTATTTCCCCAAGCAAATGTCGAAGTAGGACTTGTAATTGTTAAGTAAGGGATAGGTGTGATTGTATAGTTGTTCGTATTTGTTGGTGAAGTAGGTGTCCAGATTTTTGCTTCAGGCGTAGTAACAGACCATACACTATTGTTTCTTCCTGGGGTAATGTGAGCATTTGTTCCATTAATGTTTTCTGAACCTTGAATAGCAAGTCCATTGTTCCAACCAGTAACAATTGGTTTGTTGCCTATGTGGTATTCAAAAGTATTAGAACCTTCATTTATGATAACTCCCAAGTAGTTACATTCATTATTAGGTGCGCTAAATGCAATCACATCTTTATATAAAACAATAAACCTTCTGTTGGGAGCAACACCAATCGTTTCTGTTCTGATTTCAGCATTCGGTGAAGCTGCAGAACTTGGATTCATATCTTGGTAAGCAGGCATTAAAGAATTAAATGTAGTAGCAAATGTTGTATTTGGTAAAGTGCCCGCTGTCGTTATATTCCAAGGACAACCTCCACCTGCATTGCTTAGGTCAAATGAAATAATTCCATTAGAACCAATCACACACTGTGTATAAGTATTTCCATAAAAGCTAAAAGAAAAACCAATATTAACAACCGCAGAATATTGATCGTCTGTCAATGAATGGTTTGTTGAAGCATTCGTTAATGCTAAGACATTTGCACTCCCACTCCCTGGATTACAATCTTCAATTGAAACTGTAGTCCCTATACAAGCAGTGACATCAGTGCCAAGACAGATGTTTCCAGGAGCTTGTGAAAAAGAGATTGCTGATGTGAATGAAATCAGAACGAATAGTAAATAAAACTTATTTTCCATGTTGAATATATGTGTTTTCTGTGGGTTAGACGAATGCTATTGTAATAAGTTGCTTTTATGCTTAAAATATTTTTCACTAAAATAACTCTAGCAAAGGTAAGTCAAATTATCGTTTTAGTAAAATGAAATGATTAAATGTGTCAATTAACTTATAAACGGTTAAGTTTCTTTTTTTATTTCAAAAAATACTTACTTTTGCTTCTATAAACAAACTATAAAAAATGTCAGATAAATATCAAGCACAAATTGATGCATTCATGGAGAAAGTGAAAGCGTCAAATGGACATGAAACTGAATTCATTCAGGCTGTTCACGAAGTAGCAGAAGCAGTAGTTCCTGTTATTGAAGAGAATCCAAAGTACAAGGATGCTAAGATCTTAGAACGAATGGTTGAACCAGAAAGAACAATCATGTTTAGAGTTCCTTGGATTGATGATAAAGGTGAAGTTCAGATAAATAGAGGGTATAGAGTAGAGTTTAATTCTGCTATCGGACCATATAAAGGTGGATTGAGATTTCATCCATCTGTTAATTTATCAATTCTTAAGTTTTTAGGATTCGAGCAAGTGTTCAAAAATTCTTTAACAACATTACCAATGGGTGGTGGTAAAGGAGGTTCTGATTTTGATCCTAAAGGGAAATCAGATAATGAAGTAATGAAATTTTGCCAGTCCTTTATGACTGAATTGTGTCGTCATATTGGACCTAATACTGATGTTCCAGCTGGAGATATTGGTGTTGGTGGTCGTGAAATCGGTTACATGTTTGGACAATACAAGAGAATTAGAAATGAATTTACAGGTATTCTTACAGGAAAAGGTAGAAACTGGGGTGGTTCGTTAATTCGTCCAGAAGCAACTGGTTACGGTACTGTTTATTTTGCAAAAGAAATGCTCGCAACTAAAAATGATTCTTTTCAA
>JAJRQP010000326.1 GCA_024280195.1 Bacteroidota bacterium
AGGAAAAACAAAATCACGAAGCAAAATCCAATCCTTTTGAGTTCTGAATTTAATGTTCAATATTTATTATTCTTTTTCTAATGTCCAATACTAAATAGCGAATGTTCAATGTAAAAGTTTAGGAAAAACAAAATCTCGAAGCAAGATCCGATCCTTTTGAGTTCTTCATTTAATGTTCAATATTTATTATTCTTTTTTTGAATGTCCAATACTAAATAGCGAATGTTCAATGTAAAAGTTGAATAACTTTTCATTGAAGTAGAATAAGGTTCTTTTATTAAGAGTGATAATCTATTCTTCAAAAAATATTTTAGTGTAAGTAAGTTTCTTTTTTGAATGATACCCAACTATAAAAGAATTTGTCAAGGTTAGATTTTTTACTTTCTCTTGACTTGGAAGAGTGCATGAATATTTTCCTTCAACTGGATGTGAATATTTTGTGCGTTGAATAATATCTCCAGATTCTAAGTCAAATTTTAATCTAACATAAACTTCATTTTCATTATACTTATCTTTCAACTCCTGGAATTTATACTCGTTGTTTCTAAAATTACTTTCAAAATCTGTTTGAATTAAGTAAAGGTTATTTTCATTTAGTAAAAATAAATTGCTAGAATGATTGTAATTATATAATCTAACTATAAAATTACTCCATTCAATTTCACCTGATTCATCAAGTAGAAAAAGAAAACAACTATTCTTTAATAATTTATCATCATTCTCATTAAAGCTGTTGACAACAGCATGGGGATTCATTCCGTTAAGTGTGATAATAGTCTTACCATTGCTCAATAAAAAAGTACTTAATTGAGTTTCTTCTATTGGCATTAAATTATTATTAGCGTTTGGCTTGTTTACATATTTAAGAGATTTTAAATTCGGGTTTTTTCTTTCATTCCATATTTCCCCAAATTTAAAGGTATGTTGATTAGAAATGATTTCTTCTCCTTCTATATCCCATTTCGCATAGTAATAGCCTTGATCTTTTAACTTGTTTTTACTATCAAGTTTTAAGGTTAGAAAAAAACCAATAAGTTCATTTTTTTTCGAATCAAATATATAGTCACTATGTTTTGAAATTAATGATTCAGAAAATTGTGGAGCAATTTGAATCACCTCTTCATTTTTTTTTACAACAATAATTATTGTTTGTTGTCTTTTTATTTCTCTTCCTTTAACATATTCTTTCTTGCCCTTAATTGTCAAGCTTAAATTGAAAAGGAGAGTTCCATTTTTTTGATTAGTAATTGTATTGATATTAATTTCGTTTTCCTTTAAGAAGCTAAAATCTTTCCGCCAAATTTCTGAACCATCTTCATCAAAACGAAAAAGAGATTGTGAATATGGTGCAAAAACGTAAAAACCAGTATCATCAGTTAAAAAATTGAATTTTCTATACGTTGCTACTGAGCCAGTTATGTTTTTCTTTTCTAGCTCAATTTGGTTGACAAGTTTTAGTGATGGTACTTCTCTTTTATCAAGAGTCATTCTAGTTTCACCTTTTCTGTTGACTTCTTGATTTATTAGATAGATGAAATTGTTATAAACTATTTGGTTTTTAATAACCCCGAACATTCCATCATTTTTAGATTGTTTGAGTTTAAATTCAGTTACAGATTTTTCATTAACAATATGGTATTGAGGTTTAGGAGCGTATTCAACATCTCCAGAAATTGAAATGACATGACTATTTGATACCCCAAGAATATCACCAGGTATTCCGATTTCAAATGCAGGGTAAGTAATCGCTTTTTGACTAAGACAAGTTTGTGTTCCTAGCGTTACGAAACTGATTAGTAATAACTGCTTTATTTTATACATAATAATTTAATTTTCAACTTCTCTCTCTTCTCCATCCACTTCCAATTTCTCTAGAAGCAAATTCTTTCTCTTGCTTATCAATAATAGCATCCCAAATCTGGTTAATTCCATGAGCTAAAACCTCTTCTTCCTCTTTCATTTTGGAGTACATCACTTTTGGATCTTCAAAATAATGACGAACAAAATTGGTATCGAAATCACCAGAAGTAAAAGCATCATGTTTCAAGACATACTTGCCAAAATCTAAAGTTGTTTTTAGTCCAGAGATTTGGTACTCATCAATTGCTTTGAGCGTTCTCTTTATTGCATGGTCTCTATCTTTTCCCCAAACTACCAATTTTGCAATCATCGGATCATAGTAAATAGGAATCTCCATTCCTTCAGCAAATGCATCATCCACACGTACACTTTGTCCAGATGGAATTCTGTATCTTTTCAAAGTTCCAATATCAGGTGTAAAACCATTCAAAGTATCTTCGGCATAGACGCGAACTTCAATTGCATGACCGTGAATTTTTAATTCTTCTTGTCGCATTGGGAGGTTTTCTCCACGTGCTACTCGGATTTGCCATTCAACTAGGTCAGTATTTGTAATCTCTTCAGTAACAGGATGTTCCACCTGTAATCGAGTGTTCATTTCTAAGAAGTAGAACTTCAATTCTGCATCAAGCAAAAATTCTACAGTTCCAGCTCCATCATAATTACAAGCTTTGCAAACGTTGATTGCTGCTTCTCCCATTTGTTTTCTTAGCTCTTCAGAAAGAACAGAACTAGGTGCTTCTTCAATTACTTTTTGGTGTCTTCTTTGGATAGAACATTCTCTTTCAAAAAGATAAACGTAGTTTCCTTGTTTATCGCCAAAAACTTGAATTTCAATGTGTCTAGGTTTTGTAACAAACTTCTCAATGAAGCAAGCGTCATTACCAAAAGAAGAACGGGCTTCATTTTGAGCAAGTTTCATTTGTTCTGCAAGGTCTTCTTCACATTCGACCAAACGCATTCCTTTTCCACCACCACCGGCAGTTGCTTTGATCAGAACAGGGTAACCAATTTGACTTGCAATCTTAATAGCTTCTTCTGCATCATCAACAGCTTTATCAATACCTGGAACCAGAGGAACACCGTATTCTTTTACAGCTTGCTTGGCACTCAGCTTATCGCCCATAACTTCCATGGCTTCTGGAGAAGGCCCAATAAAAGTAATTCCAGCATCGGTAGCTTTTCTAACAAATTCTGCATTCTCAGAAAGAAAACCATAACCTGGATGAATGCCATCTACACCGAGATCTTTGCAATGTTGCAAAATCAAATCTTGCTTCAAATAGCTCTCCGCAGAAGGACTTGCACCAACATATACAGCTTCATCAGCTTCAATGACATGCAAGGCATCTTTGTCAGCATCAGAATAAATGGCAACACTCTTAATGTCCATTTTTTTCAGTGTTCTGATAACTCGTCTAGCAATTTCTCCACGGTTGGCAATTAATACTTTCTTCATAGAATGAATTTAATGTAAGAAGACGAAGATAATTAGAATTAATGTTTCGGCAAGTTAATGATACAATGTTTTAATGATTCAATGGTTTAATGATGCATTGGTTTAATTTAGTTTACCACATTAACAAAATAAGCTCGATTAATAGCACACTGATAATGCTGATTTATATTATTGAAGCTGATGCGTAGTATGATTTTACTTGTAAGTTGTCGAATAGTGGAACGGTCAAACAGTCGAATGCTCTAACACTCCAATACTCCATTTAACCTTCTTCATTTGGAACCAACACCTGTCTCTTCTTTCGTTTAACAGGATAGCGTTTGTTTTTCTTTTTTCTGAAAATATCCAAGAAATATTGCACGACCTTGAAGTCTTCCATTTTATTGAAATCTTCCTTGTAACTTAATCCTGCTCCTTGTGTAAATGTTCCTTGTTTTTGATTTTGGATGATGGTTTTATCATTGGATTCATTGAAAATATTGACTCTAAACGTACCCGATTCGTTCAACAAGTATTCAAGGTTTACATCACCAATGAAATAACTTTGATCTGTGTTGTCATCAATTTGTTGATTCTCGACACCAAAACTCCCCGCAACGATTAATCGATCATTCAAAAAGCCCTTTTTTAGTCCAAATTCATAAGAGTTGTCTCCGGTAAGTTGATCTGAATTTAAATCTACATTTAACTGATAATCACTGGATATTTTGGAGAGCAATGCATTAATCTGATTCGTAAATAAGTCAATTGCTGCACTACCACTTGCTTCAGCAGAGCCTGCAAGAGGTTGAAACCTTCTCCATAATAGCAGAGAGAAAAATTGGCGATTCAGTTCGTCAGGATCATTTTTAATTCTAGTAATAACAGATTGTGCAATATCACCAGCATTTGGTGCTTCAATATCGAAGTCAATGGCAGGTTTGGTTAATGACTCACTCAATTTAAGGTAACATAGCACTTGTTGATGCGAACCTGAACCTTGCGCAAGTGTGTTGTTGGTAATTGCTGCAATATTTGCATTCACTCGGTAGAAGGTTCTTAAATCCAGTATTGCATCGTACGGATCTCCTGTCCAATTGATTGTTCCTCCTTCTTCAATGTAAAATTTCTGACGAACAGGTCCCATCGCAAAATCATAGACTCCATTTTTGACAGAGAAAATACCGTTCATTGTGATGTCACCGATATTATTGACATCAATATCAATATTACCAGAACCTTTAGCAGTAATGATATCTCCCAATTCTTCGTCAAAAATAAGTTTAATGACGGCATTTTCATTGATGTCAAAATTTAAGTTTAAATCAACTCCTGTAAAATCAAATTTTGGATCAATAGCTACTTTAGTAGTGTCTTTATTCTCGTCTATGAATACGATAAAATTATCTTCATCAATTTCTCCAACACCATACATTGGAATGTTAATGAGGGTTTTCTTTGCTGATTTTAAATCAACCGTAATTTCTAGGTTGTCGGTGTATCCAAAAATATTTACGATTCCTGTTGCATATGCAGTTCCGTAATACGGATCACCAGGAACATGTTCTGTTTCCAGGACTAAGAATTCTTCAAGTGGAAGGGGAACCCAAGGATTATCAGGGTCTTTATTAATAGCATCTTCTTCTAAATCGAAAAGTAAGTCAAAGTTAAAATCAGCAAAATTATCGTGGTAAACAGAACCTATAATTTTACCTGCGTTTCCTATTTCATCAAAAATTGGCAATCCATTAATATAGAATCCGTACTTGTCGACTTCTATTGGACCTTCAATTCCAAAACTAGTTCCAAGGATTTCTATTTTTGCAGAACCTCCATTCAGTTGAACAACACCTGCAAGTTCTGGTTCGTTTGGTGTTCCTGTCACTTTAATAGTTCCATTTAATAAACCATCAATTTCAGAAACCAAATCTGGACTAAAAAAAGCATTGGCAAATTGAATGTCAGTTTGGTTGAAAAAGAGGTTGAAATCTAAATTTTCTGACTCTCTTAATGGATAATAATCACCAATGAAATTGAATGTTTGCAAATCACGATAAAGTAAATCTCCTTGTAAAGCAATACTTTCGTTATTCTTTATCCAGGTTGATTCTAAATTAATATCTCCAACGAGTTGATCTTTCACAAAAAGCTCCTTTATTTTTGCTTCACCGACATATTGCATGTTGCTATAAGGGTTAGATATATATCCATTAGCATTTAAATCACCCGAAAAATTGACACCTCCTAAAAGTTCAGAAATCTCATCAAGAATTACGTTTTTGACATCAAAATTAAGATGTTGATTATCATTCTTAGATACACTTCCATTGATTTTTATTTCCTGGTCTCCTCTTGAAAATAAAAAGTCATCAACAGAGATGGTGTCATTTGCAATGCTAAAATTAGATAGGTTTTCAACCTCCCATTTCAGTTCTTTGATACTAATATATGAAGGTTCTAGAATAAAATCATAATGCGACCAATCAGAAATCTCTGTTTCCCAAATAATAGATGATTCATTAACGGTGTGTTGTCCCCATGATAGATTAGAATTAAGAATATCATCATTCCCTCTTCCTTTAAAATAAACATCAGAGAAATAGACTGAATCATCAATTTGCACTTCATTAATATGATATGCGGCAACGATATTTGTGGTGTCCATTACCTGATGCAAATCAAGGTCATTGAAAAGAATTGTTTTGTATTGAATCCAATCCGATTTTAAATCTGCTAAGAAATTGGCATCATTCTCTAAATAATGCCCATTGATTTTGGTTTCTGGAGCAACTTTAAGTTCTGGTAAAAAGATAGATAAGAAATTACTAGCGTCTTTAATGTTAAAGTTGAAATAGAAATTATCAGTAGTATGATGCACATAGTTATTGGTAGGGTGAGAATTAAATTCTAGTGCAGGAAATATTTTTGAAACGTTATGCTTGAAATCTTCAATGATATTATTGTAGTCAAATTTCCCTTTTAATTCTGCATCCATGATTTCAGAATTTAGTGTAAATAGATCTTCTGTTATTCCTCGGTCGACATCAATATTTAAAGAAGGAAGTGTAACTACTTTATCCCCTTCTTTGTAAGAGAATGAATTCATTCTAATATTACCTTGGAAATCATTTGGATTGGTTCCTCTTAAGTCAATTTTAAATGCAGAAGTCAATGATGCAGGAATTTTCGTCAAATTTAATTTATCCATTAAAGCATCTTGTACAAGGACTGAAAAATCAAGATGTAATTCATTGCTGAAATCAACAATTCCATCATACGTTAAATCAATGTTATCATCTTTGATATCAATTTTTCCCTCGAAAGAATTATTAACTAATTGCCCTTCGATTATATTGATATTATTGTACGCATATCCTAAATAATCAAATCGATTCACATCGCCTTCAATAGAATTAAAATGAATTTTTGAAGGAGAAAAAGCTTCACCGGATAGAAAGAAAACTCCATCAACCTTTCCTAATTCATTCTGACCAATAAATTTCCCAAGGTCAAAGTTTTCAATTTTCACATCGTATTCACTAGCAGAAGATTTTTCAAATAGGAATGAATTATTTCTTTCATTGCGCGAGAACATAATTCCATTGTCCATTCTTACAGCACCTAAATTGGTGTTGATGTATTTAGAAGCAAGCACAAACTGAGAATAATAACCATCAAGACTGGTGTGGTTGATTTCAAAAAACGCTAATTTTTGAATTTTATGATCGAGAGTGATATAATCTTTTCCGTAAATATCGGGCATTTTAACAGATTGTAACTCTGCCAAATCAATGTATGCATAGTCAACTTTCTCTTGGTAGAATCCAGATTTTAAATCTCTATAGTCAGGGATGTTAATGGTTCCTGAAAAATTAGTCTTTTCTTTTATCTTTAATTCAAGGTCTTTCAAGCGAAGATTTTTTACTTCTTTCTGAACCAAAGAAGAGAAACGAACGGTATCATTCATTCCTTTTAGAATAGGAGCAAAGTAAGCAACTTCAGAAAGCGAGACAATGCTGTTGTTAATTCTCGCGTCAAATTTAACTTTATCCACGAATTGTTTAAAATCTGGAAATTCATAGGAAAGCATATTAAATCTTGGTGCATAAATGATGGAACCAGGAGTGATGATGTGCAAATCTGTTAAGAACACTCCATCTTTAGAGACCTTTGCTTGTGCATTCAGTTTATCCAGGATGAAACCTGATTTTTCTACTAACGAAACAGAAGTAATTGTTCCAGAGTATTCATTATTGTCAATGAGAATATCATCAACAACTGCATTTATTTTCTTTCCTATTAAATGAAAATAATCAACACCATATTCTTTTTTTGGATAGCGAGCATCGTCATATTTAAAAGTAGTTTCAGAAAGGATGACTTTTTTTACTTTAAGCGTGATGTTTGATTTTTTCTTCTTTGATTTAAATCGTTCTTTGATAAACTGGTAATTAAAAAGACCTTCTGCATCTCTTTTTAAGTGAATTGTTCCTTCGTTTAATTCAACCTCTCCAATTTCAAATTTTTTTTCAGATAAATTGTAGTCTGTGATTGTTGCGAACAAAGTTTTTACAGCAAATAATGTATCATTGGCTTCATCTTTCATTAAGAATCCATTCAATGCTATTTCATTGGGAAACAAAATATCTACCTTGTCAATTTTGACCTCTACGTTTAATTCTTTTGAAAGATAATCTGTCGCTTTTTTGGCTAGATAGGTTTGTACAGGAGAGGTTCTAATTAAAAAGACAAATAAAATCAACAATATTAAAATCCATTCTAGGGTGATGCCTAGAATTCGTCCTGATATTTTCATTAATTTTGCCATTTTTACAAACATAAACATTGTGCGCCAAAAAGAAACAATAATTCTCGGTATTGAATCATCTTGTGACGATACTTCTGCTGCAATACTCAAAAATGGCACCATTTTGTCAAATGTTATCGCAGGACAAGACGTTCACAAAGAATACGGTGGAGTAGTGCCAGAATTGGCTAGCCGCGCACATTTACAGAATATCATTCCTGTGGTTGATGCTGCCATTAATCAAGCAGGAATTAAAAAAGAAGACATTGATGCGATTGCTTTTACAAAAGGTCCTGGTTTATTAGGATCGTTGGTGGTTGGAACTTCTTTCGCAAAAACATTTGCAATGGCGATGGATATTCCTTTGTTAGATGTGAATCACATGTACGGACATGTTTTGGCACACTTTATAAAAGACGGTGATAAAGCAATGCCAAAATTCCCATTTCTTTGCTTAACAGTTTCTGGAGGTCACACTCAAATTGTTTTGATAAAAGATCATTTAAAAATGGAAATCATCGGTTCTACAATTGATGATGCTGCAGGAGAAGCGTTTGATAAAGCTGCAAAAATGTTAGGCTTCCCATATCCTGGTGGACCATTGATTGATAAGTATGCGCAGAATGGTGACTCAAGTAAATTTCAATTTGCAAAACCTCGAGTTCCTGATTATAATTTTAGTTTCAGTGGATTGAAAACATCTATTCTATATTTTTTGCAAAAACAAGTGAAAGAGAATCCTAATTTTATTCAAGAGAATTTAGAAGATTTATGCGCTTCGATTCAAAAAACGATTGTAGATGTTTTAATGAAGCAGTTGGAACGAGTAGCAAAAGATTTATCCATAAAAGAAATTGCAATTGCAGGAGGGGTTTCTGCAAATTCTGAATTGCGTAGCCGAATTCTAAAGAGAAAAGAAAAGAGTGGATGGAATGTGTATATCCCTCGTTTTGAATACTGTACAGATAACGCTGCGATGATTGCTATTACTGGTAAATTCATGCTAGAACAACAATTGTTTACTGACCAAAGAGTTACCGCACAAGCAAGAATCCCATTCTCTAAATAAGATATTCCCATCTCAAAGCTTGCAAAACCGATTTATTAGTAGTATATTCTGCCTGATTTCAAAATTATTACTATGCAAGCTTCAATAAAACCAACTCTCGTAGAGAAAGAAATTATTAGTTCACTTCCTTTTAAGGCAAACTTAAAAGTAGAGCAACATCCAAAGCTTTCTGAGCAAATAAATAAGGCAACAAAACTAGGTAATTCTTACCGTAGAAAGGTGTCTATTTTATTCAAAGACGATCACGGATTGAAGCGTGTCGATACAACAATTTGGGCAAATGGAGCAAAGTATATTTGTCTGAAAGGTGGTGTGTGGATTCCAATTGAAAGAATTGTAGAAGTTAGGGCATAGTGTCGTCCAGTCTGTAAGTTGGGAATCCAATGTTAACTCAATAAAATTTACTTTTTTTAGTTTCTTATATGTATGTTTGTTCTAAGAGAATCGTCTTAAGAACAACTTTTGACGAATGATGAATTGTTTAATTGGTATTTCATCGTCTTTAGATTACTTTAAAAGAAATTAAAAATATGAAAAAATCATTTTTGCTCATCATGCTGACTTTTATAGTTAGCTTTTTTTATGCGACTAATTTAAGTGCGCAACTTGAATTTCCAGAAGACAAAGTCAGTTGGAGCTTCTCAGTGGAACAAGATGGAGAAAACGCAACAATTATTGGAACCATTACAATCGTTAAAAATTGGCATATTTATGCTGCTAAATTACCAGCTGATTCTTATTTGATTCCATCGGATGTCGTTTTAGAAAAATCTTCTAATTACAAAACTATTGGAGGAGTCATTGAACCAAAGCCGCATTTTGAACACGATGATTTAGCTGATGAAGACTTATTCTATCACTCAAACACTATCAAGCTAAAAAGAAAAATAAAAGTCCTTTCTGAAAAAGATTTTACGCTAAAAGGTGTGTTCTCATTTCAAACCTGTGATGATACACATTGCTTACCTCCACATGAAGCGGATTTTGAGGTGAAAGTTAAAGGGGTGGTTAAGGAAGTTGAAAACATCGATGATATTGATTTTAGTTCAGTTTCTGGAGATGAAATAAAAGATAAAGAAGGAAATTCATTTGTTAAAGTTAACAATGAATGGTTTCTGGTACCAGAAGGAAACAGTTCTACATTTTATAAGAAATATTTAAACCTAGGAGGGAAACATGAAGAATAATATAATCATTTTATTTGTTGCGATTCTTGGATTCGCATCAGTTTCATATTCAAATGATATCACCATTAGTGATTCAAAAGAACTATTAAATCTTGTTTCTACTGAGAAAGATTTAACAGATGCTATAAGTTTAATTGGGGAGAGTGACCAGGTAAATGAAATTAGTTCAAGTGAAGATGTTAAAACATTAATTTCTTCGCTTTCTGAAAAATATAATTCTAAGACGCCAGAATGGTTGATTGATGAAGTTAAGATTTCTGAAATTTCAGAATCACCAACTGATTTAATTGAGAAGAAAGAAGGCGAAAAAGAATCTAAATCTCTTTGGACAATATTCTTTCTCTCATTTGCTGCAGGTTTCGCTGCTTTATTGACTCCATGTGTGTTTCCAATGATACCAATGACAGTGAGTTTCTTTACTAAACAAAGTAAATCTAAAGCTCAAGGGATTAGAAATGCAGTAATTTTTGGAATTTCGATCATTGTAATATTTACGTTGCTTGGGACTGTTGTCACATGGATATTTGGTTCAGATGCTTTAAACGCGATGTCAACTAACGTTTGGTTCAACTTAGTGTTTTTTGTACTACTAGTTGTTTTTGCTGTTTCCTTTTTAGGTGCGTTTGAAATTAGATTGCCTAATTCATGGCTAAATAAAGCGGATAGTAAAGCTGATAAGGGTGGATTAATAGGTATTTTCTTTATGGCATTAGCATTAGCATTAGTTTCTTTCTCTTGTACGGGACCAATTGTTGGATCTTTACTTGTACAGTCTGCTACGCTTGGAGGGATAGCTCCTGCATTAGGAATGTTTGGCTTTTCATTAGCTCTTGCATTACCATTTACTTTATTCGCAGCATTTCCAGGATGGATGAATTCTTTACCAAAATCAGGAGGTTGGTTAAATACTGTGAAAGTTGTATTAGGTTTCTTAGAATTAGCATTAGCATTCAAATTTCTTTCAAATGCAGATTTGGTTGTGCAAGGCCATTTTCTTGAGAGAGAAATGTTCTTAGCAATATGGATAGGTATATTTGGAGTCCTAGCATTATACTTGTTTGGTAAAATCACATTACCTCATGATGATAAGGTAGAACGTCTTTCAGTAGGACGAGCGTTATTTGGTACTGCTGTCCTTATTTTTGTGATTTACCTAATACCTGGATTATGGGGTGCGCCGCTGAAAATGATTAGTGGTTTTCCGCCACCAATGTCTTATAGTGAATCCCCTTCAGGTCTTGGAGGTGGAGGTGGAATGATTTCACATTCTACAGAAATGAATAAGGATATGCATGTTGGAGAACATGGAATTATGCTTTTCCATGATTATGATAAAGGAATTGCCTATGCAAATAAAGTAGGAAAACCTGTCTTACTTGATTTTACAGGGTATGCTTGTGTAAATTGCCGTAGAATGGAGTCTAATGTTTGGGGAGAACCAGCTATTTTGGATATTCTAAAGAATAAAGTAGTAATGATCTCTTTATACGTTGATGACAAAGCTGAATTACCAAAAGAAGAACAAAAAACGGTTCAAGTGACAGCTGATATTACAAGGGTTTTAAAAACGTATGGAAACAAATGGAGTCATATTCAAGCAACAAAATACAAGACAAATTCTCAGCCATATTATAGAATGTTAGGACCAGACAATGAAGATCTTATGAACGGTTCTGCAGATTATTCAAATCACGGAACTCCTGAACCTTTTAAAAAATGGCTAGATGAAGGACTTGAATTATTTAATGAGGCCAAATAAGCACATTAATTTGCAATCACTCAAAAAATCCTTCTTTATCAAAGAGGGATTTTTTAATTTTACTCCATGAACAATTTCCTAATAACTCCAATCGAATACCTCAAAGGTGTTGGTCCTCAAAAAGCGGAGTTCTTAAAAAAGGAGTTGCGCATTTTTAATTTC
>JAJRQP010000327.1 GCA_024280195.1 Bacteroidota bacterium
GGAGTTTCTTCTTAGAGACATTGAAGGCAATTCCATCCAAATAGAGTAGAGGTGGCTTCAAAAGAACATGAATTAGTTGAATTAGCAAACGCCAAGATGTATTACGGCAAGTACAAAGGTCGTTTTTTGGTGCATATTCCTGAGCCATATCTTCTTTGGATGAAGAATAAAGGTTTTCCGCCAGGCAAGCATGGCCGTCAGTTAGAACTTATGCTGGAGATTAAAATAAATGGTTTGGAGGATTTAATTTATCCTTTGATAAAAAAGTAATCAAGAAAGTGTTGATTGTAAATTACTATTTATCTTAATGATTAACAATCAGTTAGCCATCAGTAGATAGATAGGGATTAAGGTGTTTTTGTTTACAAAAATAATTTTTGTCACAGTTTTTGTAACATTATGAAAAAGCATCCCGTAAACGGCTCTGAATGAAACAATTTACGATATGCAATTAACAAACTTTAATATGATTAATAATACAATTAAGAGTGCGAAATTCAAGTTATCGCAACACAAGGTTCAAGGAGAAACAAGTACGCTTTCTATTTTTCAAGTTGCCAAATTGATGGATATGATTAAAATAGGGGAGGAACAATCTCAAAAAGAAACAACTAACATTCTTTTCTCATTGAATTAAGAAAGGACTAATTTTATAACTAAGTCACCTCGTAATTGGGGTGACTTTTTTGTTGTAACTGCTTTTTTTAATGTAAATTATTGAGTACATTTGTAACAAATAAATAGGTTACAAATGTTAATTCAAGAAAGAGTTAAATTAATTATCAAAGCAAATAATGAAACGCCTTCTTCTTTTGCAGATAAAATTGGGTTAAAGCGCTCTAACTTATCGCATGTATTAAGCGGTAGAAACAAGCCTAGCTTGGATTTCTTATCTAAAATCATTGAGAATTACCCAAAAGTGAATGCATCTTGGTTGGTAACAGGCGTCACAAGAGAAGGGGACTTCCAAGAGAACACTGAGCAACCAGCTAACTCAGCTAGTGTTAATGCAAACAAGCAAGACATCGATAGGATTGTTGTATTCTATACAGATGGAAGCTATAAAGAGTATAAAGAGCGTAATACTATTGATTAATCACTCCAGAAGCAATCAATTCATCGTCAACGTAGAATGCTGCGAATTGACCAGGAGTAATGCCACGTTGTATTTCTGCAAACAACACATAGAGCCCATCTTCTTTTAGAAATAAAGTCCCTTGTTGATAAGATTGTCTGTATCTTATCCTAACACTTAAAGACAGTTTGTTTACATTGTTGATATTAAATTGATTAGAAATAAAATGAATGTCTTTTAATTCTATTTTTAATGCCCAGCGATTAAGCCCAGGATGCTTATCTGTCATTCCTGAATAAACAGTATTTGTTGGAATATCTAAGCCTATCACAAAACTAGGAAAGGGTCTTCCTCCGATATGCAATCCTCTTCTTTGCCCGATAGTGTAATAATGAGCTCCTTGGTGCTTTGCAACGACAATTCCCATGTCTTCTGTGTAAGCAAAAGGCTTTGCGAGCGCAACTACATTATCTTCAATTGGATCTAAGTCCTGATATGTTTTATATTGCTCTAAATCTTCAGGGACCTCAACAATATCCCCTTTTATTGGTTCTAACTTTTGCTGCAAAAAGATTGGAAGGCTTATTTTTCCTACAAAGCATAATCCCTGTGAATCTTTTTTCTCCGCAGTAACAAGCTCATTCTCTAGGGCGATTCTACGAACTTCTTCTTTCTGTAATTCTCCAATAGGAAACAATGCCTTTGAGAGTTGCTCTTGATTTAGCTGGCAAAGGAAGTAGGATTGGTCCTTATTCGGATCTAATCCAGTAAGCAATCCAAATGAACCGTCTTCATGCTCAATCTTTCTGCAGTAATGGCCGGTTGCGACGTAATCAGCATTCAGTTCTAAGGCGGCTTTTAAGAATACATCAAACTTGATCTCTCTATTACAAAGCACGTCTGGGTTAGGTGTTCTTCCGTTCTTGTACTCGTCAAACATGTAATCAACAATACGCTCTTTGTACTCTTTACTTAAATCAATTACTTGAAATGGAATGTCTAATTGTTGCGCAATAAGTAAAGCATCATTAGAATCATCTATCCATGGGCAATCGTCAGAAAGCGTGACGCTCTCATCATGCCAATTCTTCATAAACATACCAATAACTTCGTATCCTTGCTGCTTTAACAGCAGCGCAGTAACACTTGAATCAACTCCTCCAGAAAGACCAACAACAACTCGTTTCATGGTGTAAAATTAAGGTTTATTTTCTGATATATAACCTCAAATCATGCTTTGTGTTGGGTTTATGAAGATTACAAAAGTAAATTACAAATGTAATTAAGTTGAATTAACAAATGTTAAGTATTAGAGCCGTTTATCATGGTACTATTTTTGTAAATTTGGCTTTAATGAAAAGGATTCTACTTTCAAGTATTATTTTATTGTCTGTTTTAAAAGTAAACGCGCAAGAATGTCCTCGTGTTCTTTTTACAGGAAAAGTGGTTGACACATTAAGACCTCAATCTTTTTATAACCTGATGGTTATCAACAGGACTACTGGACGAGGTGTGTTTGGACAACCAGATGGATCCTTTTCCGTGTTTATAGCGTCAGGTGACTCTCTTTCTCTTTCTTGTAAAGGCTACCCAGTTATTAATCTAATAGCATCTGCAGATAGTAATTGTCAACACAAGCGTACTTTTTTTATTGAGGGCAAGGCGCAAGAAGTAGAAGAGGTCGTTGTGAAGCCAATCAAATCTTTATCACAAATAAAAGAAGAGCGATCTGCTTTAGCAATGCGCGAAACTAGAATGGTAACAGGAATAGATGTGCTTCAGAGCCCGATAACAGCATTGTATCAAGCTTTTTCTAAGAAAGAGAAATCTAAAAGAAGAGTTGCGAAATGGGAGCATCAGGATAATCAAAACAGAATTGTTCAAGAATTACTCAGGACTTATGTCGCATACGATATTGTTAACTTAACAGAGGAAGAGTTCGAAGAGTTTGTCGCTTTCTTAAACATGGACGAAACCTTCTTAAAGACAGCATCTGAAATGGATTTAGTAACTTTTATTCAAGATAAATTTGAGCATTACATCTCCATGAAGGAAAGGTGATTTTATTTTTTATCTATTTCTGTTAGGAAGAATTCAAATTCTTCTGTCAGCATTTCTCTTCTCTGGGAATTCAAAATATATAAGCTGAAATTATAATCGTCACTCGTTATTTTTGGAAGCTCGCATTCAAGGTAGAAATCAACCCATTCATTCTGAATCAGACTAGATGATACGTCCTCAACTTTCAGTAGCATCATTTGTTTTTGATCCTGCTTTAACTCGATAACTAAGTAAAAAAGACTGTCTGTTGTGTTCAGTTGATTGCTTTTGCAATGGAAGTAAAAATGTGTTTTACTGGACTTAAAACTTGGAAGATTATCTGTTTTAAAAGTGATGCCATAAAGGTCATTTTTAGTTGTCAAGACATTAGCACTTGAATCATTTTTTTCAATTAATGTATTCTGCCATGAATTTACATAGGATAACGTATCATTCATTGATAATGAAAATATTGATTTCTTTTTTTCTTCCATAAACAAATCAACTGAAATTGTTTTAGGATTAGGAATATTGAATCTTGAAGGTGAGAGAAAAATAGGTTTCAGCATGACAAGAGCAATAATGGTTAAAAGTATAGAACTACTGAACAACCATGTGTTTCTTTTACTATTATCACACTCAATAAAAAGGAGGATGAATTTTTTCTTTAAATACTTACCTACAGGCTTCTCTATTAGTGCTGTGATCAAATAGGCAAGAATAATTGATATAGGAAGTGCAAAGCAAAGAGAAGCTGTCCAGAAAGAAAAATCATAATTTAAAATCAAATAAGGGATAACAATTTTAATAGAAATCATTTGATGTATTAAGTACAAGGAGTAAGATATGCCTCCTAAAAAAAGTGTGAGCCGATTAATGATGAATTTTAACCTGCCATGAATAAACAGAAAAAATAACAAGTAATAGGTTGAAATCATTGCTGTGTATTCTAATTGACTGACAAAGTGAAACGAGCGTCCAGTTGTTTTGAATAGAAATATTTGCGCAAAAAAAGTCGCTCCTAGAAGTAAGTATATTCGATATTTTTGTCCTTGATTGGTATAGAGTTGATAAAATAATGTCCCAGCAAAAAAGAGAGGAATAAATTGAAGTACAGGTAAGTAGAAGAAAAACACATCATGAATTAAACCTGAGCTTCTTATCCATATATTTAAAGTTACAATCCCGACTAGAAGAGTCGACCCGTATAATTGAATGTTCTTCAGCTGGCGTGTTAAGAAAAGAAGCAGCATAAGAATGTAGAACAGCATTTCTAAAACCAAAGTCCAATATGGACCATCAATGTCACCAACTTCAAAATACATTTGGAACATTGTCAAATTGATGAAGTAGTCGATTAGGTTCTTTTGCAAAAAGATATCCGCATTCACTCCAAAATCAATGTAATTTGAAACAAGAAAAGTTATTGTAACGGCAGCCCAGTAAGCAGGATAGAGTCGTACTAATCGATTAAATATAAAATGCTTGGCCGACTTTATTTTCGACAAGCTCATTAGAATAACAAAGCCACTAATGATAAAAAACAAGTCTACGCCAGTTGTTCCTAGCTTAAATCCTAGCTCTGCCTCTTCTCGATGAATAGTGTAATGAAAAAAGACCACCAAAAGAGCAGCTATGCCTCTTAGAGCATCTAGTTCTAATATTCGATTAGACTTCATTATTACTGTTTAATGATAATGACTGCTGCCTTTATTTTTAAATAGATCAAATTTTGTTGGTGCTTGCTTTTGTGGCCAACTGTTATTATTGACATCTGTATCTGCAGTTTCTAAGAAAGGATCCAATGCAATAGACTTCACTTTCTGATCAAAAATAAAGACTTTAGAAACTTTTTCTTCATGTCTTCTCCATATCTCTGCAGGAATTCGAACAAGCTCTTTAGATTCATCCTCAAAGGTAAATTGGAGAATAATTGGCATTGGAATCCCTCCGATGTTGGAGAATTTTAATTCATAAAATTGCTTATTCGCTGCAAGTAATGCTAATTCTTCTTCGCTTAATTTCGACTTAAACGTTTCGTATTGCTCTTGCTCTTGTTCGCTTACTTCGTAAGGGTCTGCCTTTGCATAATGGTCATCAATTGTATCATCACGCTCATTTACTGTTTCCTTTATGGATTCACGATTTCTTGCGTCTCCAATGAATTCAGGACTGCTCTCATCGTTGGCTTTATTAATCGCTTTCTCTACTACTGGATTCTGACTATCTAATGTTGACCAGTTCACTGCATCTAAACTGATGTCCACATGGTCAGTTGTGTAAAACCAAGATCTCCAGAACCAGTCTAAATCAACAGCGGAAGCATCTTCCATAGACCTAAAGAAATCGGCAGGGGATGGGTGTTTAAACTTCCAACGCTCGCAATACGTTTTGAACGCATAATCAAATAATTCTCTACCCATAATTGTTTCTCTCAAAATATTAAGAGCTGTTGCTGGCTTGCCATAAGCATTATTGCCAAACTGCCAAATAGATTCTGAGTTAGTCATGATTGGAGAAATATAATCTTTATTGCCTCGCATATAATCCGTGATTAAATGTGCCGGACCTCTTCGAGAAGGGTAACCTCGTTCCCATTCTTGCTCTGTCAAGTATTGTACAAAGGTGTTTAATCCTTCATCCATCCAAGTCCATTGGCGTTCGTCAGAATTAATAATCATCGGAAAGAAGTTGTGCCCAACCTCATGAATGATTACTCCCCACATACCATATTTAGTTCTTTCAGAATAAGTCCCATCAGCATCTGGACGACCACCATTAAAACAAATCATAGGATACTCCATCCCAATCCATTTAGAATGTACCGAAATTGCAACAGGGTAGGGATAATCAACCGTGTACTTTGAGTATGATTTCAAAGTGTGTGCAACGAGCTTTGTAGAATACCTTTCCCAAAGTGGATTTCCCTCTTTTGGGTAGTAGGACATTGCCATGACGTTCTTATCACCAATCTTAACACCTTGTGCGTCCCACATAAACTTTCTAGAAGATGCGAAAGCAAAATCTCTGACATTCTTCGCTTTAAAGTTCCAAGTTTTTGTTCCTTTCTCTTTCTTTTTTTCAGCTTCTTCCGCCTCTTCTTGTGTGACAATTAAAACGGGGGAATCAGAATTCAATGCTTTCTTTAATCTTGACTTCTGTTTTGCGCTCAGGATACTACCTGCATTTTGCAATTCTCCAGTCGCTCCCACAACATGGTCTGACGGGACAGTGATTGAAACATCGTAATCTCCAAAAGGCAATGTGAATTCTCCTCTTCCTAAAAATTGCTTGTTTTGCCAACCTTCAACATCGCTATAGACACACATTCTTGGAAACCACTGTGCAATCGTATAAAGATAATTATCGTTTTCTTCAAAATGTTCAAATCCACTACGTCCACCAATTTTCATTCTGTCATTGATATTGTACCACCACTTAATTTTAAAAGATATAGAACTATTAGGACTTAAAGGTTTGTCGAGGTTGATGCGCAACATCGTTTTATTGATTGCGTACTCCAAATCTCTTCCTGAAGTATTTGTTACTTCTTGAATTTTAAATCCTCCATCAAATTCAATCAACCTTTTGTTGATGTCGGACAAGCTATGAAAATCCTCCATCTTACTGACAGATATTAACTTAGAATCAGAATCCAACGCTCTAACGTTTTGATCTAGCTGTATCCATAAATAGGTTAATTCATCAGGAGAATTGTTTGTGTAAGTTATCGTTTCAGAACCAATTATTTTTTGCTCTTCATCATTTAGTTCGACTTCAATTTTATAATCCGCTTTTTGCTGGTAATAATTATGACCAGGAGCACCGGCAGCATTTCTATACTCATTAGGTGTTGGTAATTGCTGATCTAATTGTGCAAATTTATTCTCTTGAGAAAAACTAGCCAACGGAAGGAGTAATGCAAAAAGTAAATTCTTTTTCATGTAATTATTGATTATCTAGATAAATGATTTGTGTTCGTTTGTTTTGTAAGAATGGTCTTGTATAAACCTGTCCTCTATAATTAAAAGAGATTTTGTTTTGTTGTTCCTTAAAACGGGACATTAATAAGTCGAATTTAACTGTAATTTCATCAGTTATAGTAATTTTTGAAGATTCAAAATAGAAATTCACAATGCCGTTGAGCTGAACTTGAGAGCCTATTAATTTCAATTCAATAGATTTCTTGGTGGCAATTGTAAAGTATTTTTGGATGTATGTTGAAATTTCTAAGGTTAACTTATCATTTTTCAATGCTGATTCAAGATCTTTGTCAAAATTTAATTCCTTTTGCAATTCTTGCTCAATATCATGTGCGGATGCAGAGATGGTGATTTCAACTTTTTCTGTGATACCATTATAAGTTGCTTCAGCAAATGCAAAATAATAGTCATGTGCCGATAAGCTCAATGAGAAACATAAAGA
>JAJRQP010000328.1 GCA_024280195.1 Bacteroidota bacterium
AGCTAGTCCAACAAAATCGCTTTCCTCTTGTAATAAGTGTGGAATAGCTTTTTCTTGGATCGGAGTTGGTGTTACAAAACCCATGTTTTCTAACGACTGTAACACCTCACTCTTTAGCCCGAGTTCCTCAAATGTCATTCTGTGTATTTAAAATTGAGTGCAAAGATAGGGAGAATAAAGTTAAGAACCGCAATTGTGTGGAAGATAGTGAATTATGAGTCATTGAGATGAGTACATATTAATGAATTGATAATGGTTTTTAAAAAGTAAAGAAAAAACTAGGTCTTTCATATATATTCTTCATTGAATGTCTATTTTTACAACATGAAAACCATCAACAAAAAAGGATATTGCGCAATAGGTGTTTTTAGAGGAAAGACTTCGCACAACATGGGCACACTTTGGAGGTCAGCATATATATTAGGTGCTGCATATATCTTTACCGTTGAAGGACGCTACAAAAAACAATCTTCTGATGTATTAAGGACATGGTCTAGAATACCATTGTTCAATTACAAATCTTTTGATGACTTATTAGCAAACATACCGTACGACTGTCGTTTAGTTGGAATTGAAATGGATGATAGAGCTGAAATGCTCCATGACTTTGAACATCCAAAAAGAGCTATTTATCTACTCGGAGCAGAAGATACGGGACTTCCAGAATATGTAAAAGAAAAATGCCATATGCTTATTAAACTACCGGGGAATAATTCATTAAATGTTGGAGTTACTGGAAGTATAGTTTTACACGATAGAGCAAGTAAGGTTCCAACAGATTTACCTCCTTTTCACAAGGGATAATATTCTATTTTCTTGTTAATTTGTTTATGACAATTACAACTTCATAAGTTACTCAAAAATGGCTTCATAAACACAGCAACACAGGCATTCTTTTTACTTCGACTAATAATTCTAAATAAATTGTCGTACATTTATTTTAAATTAACTAAAATCACATATATGAAAACAACAACTACCTTAAAAAAAATTGCTTTTTCTGTAATTATTGCAGCATCTGCAAGCTTTTCAACAAAAGCACAAGCAACGTTTAACGTTGATGCATCAGGAACTTCGTTTACACCCAATTCTTTGACGATTAACATTGGAGACACGGTAATATGGACTAATTCTTCAGGGTTTCACAATGTAAATGCAACAACGGGAACTTTCCCTAGCAATCCAGAATCTTTTGGAAATGCGCTTGCTTCTGCAACATGGGTTTTTAAGAAAAAATTCACCATTGCTGGGACTTATGATTACCAATGTGACGCTCATGCTACTCAAGGAATGACTGGGCAAGTTATTGTTCAGCAAGGTTCAGTTGGAATTGAAGATGTAGCAGCAAATTCTTCTAGTTTAATCTACCCTATTCCTGCAAAGGAAGAAATTACAATTGACTTGAAAAATAAAGATTTCGCTGGGTTGTCAATCAAATTAGTGAATGCAGAAGGGAAAACAGTTTATGAAAACACGAAACTTTCTAGTTCTGTTATCTCAATTGACACTAGAGAATTAAATGGTATTTTCTTCTATCAGTTACTTGATCATTCAGGTATTATTGAAACAAAGAAGATTGTTGTCACAAAATAATCTTTAATTTTTATCATTAAAAAACCCATTAGCAAATTGCTAATGGGTTTTTGTTTTTACCAAAAACAATATTTAAAAATGCACAACTAATTCGTGCTTATCAATTAATTTACGAAGGTTGATTAATGCATAGCGCATTCTTCCTAACGCCGTATTAATACTAATCCCTTCTAACTCTGCGATATCCTTAAAGGACATCTCTTTGAAGATTCTCATCTTCAATATGTCACGCTGTGTATCTGGCAAATGCTCAACTAACTCGACCATTTGACCTTCTAACTCAACACGTGTCATTTCTTCTTGAACGTTTTCATCTTCCATTTTTAAAGTATGAAAAACATTGTAATCATCTCTTAGTGATGAAGACTCGGAAATCAACCTCACTTTATTATGTTTTCTAAAGTAATCAATCACGAGGTTATGTGCGATTCTCATAGCCCAAGGCAAAAACTTACCTTCCTCATTATAATTACCTGCTTTTAAAGTATTCACTACTTTAATAAAAGTATCTTGAAAAATGTCTTGTGATAATGCTTTATCGCGAATTTTCATATAAATGAAACGATAAATTCTTTCTTTATGACGCATCAACAAAGCTTCGAAAGCTTTCTCATCCCCACACAAATACTTACTGATTAACTCACGGTCATCGATATTATTCATAGTCATAACTTACTTGTTTAGTAGTTTAATTTACTGATCAAACTTGTTTAAGTAATTTTTTAACTATAGGCTACCGTGTTTTTTTTGTTATATAAAGGACAAGATAGAATAAAAATCTGGAATACCAAAATTTCATTCTGATTGTCTTCTCAATTAACCTAACGAAGATGGTTTTAAAAAGGTTGGGTAAGGTTGATGTTTTATTTTCTCAATATCCCAAATAACTCTCTTCCTGCTCTAGGTTGAATGGAATTATAGCAGTCTTCAAATTGAACGGAAGAAAAATGTGGCGTGAAATAATTCAAATATTCTTTTCGTTCACCACCATAAGGAGGACCTCCATCTAATTCAAATTCAAAAAACAATCCAATTAACTTTCCCGATGGTTTTAGAAGACGACTTGCATTCTCCGCATAGTCTACTCTTAGTTTTGGATCAATGGCGCAGAATAATGTTTGCTCTACGATTAAATCGTATTCTCCATCGTGTTTAAAAAAATCATCGCAATGGGTGTTTTCTCTAGGAAACCCCTCCACTCTTCCTAGCAACGCATCTAATGGCTCTCTTGCAAAATCCAGCACGTGGATATTTTCAAAACCTAAACTATGTAAATATTCCGCTTCATGTCCATTACCACAACCTGGTATTAGAATTTTCAAATCTTTATCTTCAACCTGATTAAAATAGGCTTTAATTGGTGGAGAAATCACTCCTAAATCCCACCCTGTACTTTCTTCTTTGTAACGATTGCTCCAAAATTCTTCTGATAGATGCTCCATTATTCTTTTATTATTCTTTTTGTAAAAACACCCATTGAATTACTTAAACGAAGAATATAAATACCTGCGGATTGGTTTCTTAAGTTAATCATTCCTTCAGAATTAATAAGCCCTTCCTCAATGTTTTTCCCTTTTAAATCTGTAAGAACATATGCAGAAGGACTATTCACAACAATTCTAAGAATAGCATTGGTTGGATTAGGATAAACATCAAATTGCCCTACTATTTCTTCATTTACATCAAGGTAACCTTCATTGATAACCCCAACTGCATCTAAATCAAAGCCACTGGAAGCAAAAGGTGTGGTGAATGGGTCATTAATATAATTTCCTTGACTATCTTGACTCCCATACAAAGGATCAATACTTCCAACTGCATCAATGATTTTTACGTGCGTAATTGCATTTTCATTCAAACCTAAAGTTCCTGCAACATCGTCTAAATCGAATGGTGTTCCATAATTGGCTTTATATTTCCCCGCTAAATTATAGAGATATCGACAGTCAACAGAACCAAAACCGCCAATTTGCGTTGATGTTTGAGTTTCAGAAATAGCTGGAAAACGGAAGAAATTGATTCCGTCAGAACTAACTTCCACAAATGCTAATTCTAAGAATGTCTCACTAAAAGAATTTTCGAAAATAACAAAATCAGGACCTGGACCATTCGTTATTAATGTTCCAAAACTAAGGATTGCCTCTCCTCCATCACCTAAAGAAACGACTGAACCGCCATCAGCAACACCAATCGCATCGGTCGCAACTCCAAAAGAAGCATCTCCCAAAGAAGAATTGGTGATATCAGCTAAACCTCTTGTAACTGCGCAATTGTTTGCCCATGAAAGAATGATTGTAGAATCTTTATGAATAGCCGTTGAACCTACTTGTCCTGCTGGAGGTGCAAAAGATTGAGAAAATGAAATTGACCAAAAGGTTAAAACTGCAAAAATGCATATTGTTTTAATCATAAAAAATAATTTTATTTGGATTCAACCCAACGTGATAATTCTCAACTAGAGAACCCGTTGAAGTATAAGATTTGACGTAACCTGTATTTGTAAAACTCATTGCATCCATCAAATAAATTTGATTTCTGAAAGAATCATATTGAATACCGTACAAGGTTGAAATTCCAGTTGTCGCAATAAAATTGGAGTTAATTACTGTTTCGCTCAAAGGATCAAAAAGCAGAACATTACTTACACTTGAGTTGTAGTCGTAGTTAGCAATTAGGAAATTCGAATTCATAGGGACAATATGCGTAGCATTGATTGCCAAGGTAGAAAGTACCACATCATTCTGAGAATCGATTCTAGAAATGGAGGAAGGAATTGCTCCATAATCGCCTCGATTGATTACATAAATTTCTCCTTGAGCATCTGCAATAACTGAACTAGGATTCTGACCAATAACAATCTTTGATAATTCTATATTAGAGGACAAATCAATGACGGACAGCGTTGAATCAACATTGGGAAAGTTCAATCCGCCAGAGTTAGCAACGTACAATTTATTATTAGCGATAGCCATTCCTTCTGGATTTGCTCCGACCGGTATTCTTTGCGTAACGGTCAATGCGGAAGTATCAATAACATCTACAAAACCATCATAGCATGTGACATAAGCGAAACTTCCATTGAAAACAATACTCCTTGGTTGCTTAGCCACCCCTCCGTTTACCATGTCAATTTGCTGGATCGTTTTAAAAGTAATTGCATCTAGAACCTCTATTGTGCTTGAAGCATTCACAACGATGTAAATTTTGTTCCCGTACCTCTTCATATCATTTCCAGTATCTCCAAGTTGTCTTCCTACTCTATTTTCAAATAAGGAGTTTGCAACAGCAGAATTAGTAAAATTAACCCAAGATACCGACGAGTTATTTTGCTGAAATAATCCTTCGCATAATACAAGCATGCCGTTAGATAAGGTTGCAGAAACAAGATCTTGTTCAGGTTTATCTTTCTTGCATGAAGAAAGAATAAGCATAATGGCAGTAATAGAAAACAAACTAATTAAACGCATAACTTAAAGATAATAAATAATTTCTGCCTGGCATCACAAAACTGCGGATGTAAGCATACTGTTGATTAAAAACATTCTTCACTGAAAACTGAATTTTCAATTGATTTTTTTTAGCAATTTTGAATGTATGAAACATACTCAAATCGGAGATGAGAAAACCTCCTATTTCGTTCTGCACAACATTTTCATTTAAGGAGTATCTTTTTGAAACAAAATAATTTGACATTCTTAAACCAGTTGTTTTATAATATACGGAGAAGTCAAAATTAACCGTATGCAGAGGAATGTATGCTATTTGATGCAAATAAGTAGGAGAATTAGCATCTGTAACATCGAGCGTTCTTTGGTAAGAATAATTTGCATTAGAAGTCAATTTCCAATTCTTCGCTAGTTTCAATTTAGTTTGTAGAATCGCTTCAAAACCGTAAATATTGACCAAACCAACATTCTGCATTGACCAAACAAATAAGTTTTTAGTCGGTATTGCAACGATTTTATTTGCAACGTGATTAAAATATACATTTGAACGAATATACACATCGATTTTTTTCTGAACAGGCACTACTGATAATCCATAATTTATCTGATGAGCATCTTCTGGCTCTAATAAATTGTTGCCAATATTGTTATAATACAACTCATTAAAAGAAGGCATTCTAAATGAATTCCTGTACCACAATTGGTGCTTCCACCTCATTTTTTTATTCGAAATCGTTTCCAAAGAAACAAATGGGTTTATTCTAAACCTATCCTCTGCAGAAAGTCCATTGTTATTTTTCTCCTGCACATATTGAGACGAAATTTGAACTTCTATTTTTAATTTATTTTTTAGTAAATAAGAAACCCCTAGCAATCCGAAATTATGAAAACGGATTGGTTGAGCAAAGGTGGAATCATTCGAAAATAAATCACTTACAACTTCTTCTAAACCTCCATTAATTACCAATTGTTTATTTGCTTTTATGGAGAAAGTTGCCCCTCCTGTCACAGAGCGATTATCGTAAATTGCATCTATTCCTCCAGATGAATTTAGAAAGGTTGGGTCTTTGTAATTAACTTTACTTGAATTAACATCTGCATAGAATCTAAAATCTGCAATCTTCCAAAATGACTGATAATCAGCTAGTAATGATTGTTTAGAGGTTAGCAATATTTCATCTTGCGTAGCATTGTACAAAATAACTGCGCCCGGCAATTCTTGGTTTATGGAAGAATTACGATACATCAACCTTCCAAATCCTCTTTTCATTTTATAACCCAAAGTTGCGCCAAAAGAATAATCTTGATAGGCGTTATTTCTGCGATTGCTATTAACAAACGTATTTCCGTTTTTTAATATATATGGATAACTCCCCGCCGATTTTCTCATTCTGCCAAAAGCACTGATCAAGAACCTCTTGGGAGAATACTTAACTCCCAAATAAGCCAATTGTTGATTAAAGGAACCATATTTCACATTTGACCGAATCTGCAATGTATCACTGGTAAATGTGTTTTCAAAAGTCTTTATTAAAAAATTACTACCTGAAACTTGTGCAGAAACTGGAAGAGAATTCTTAAAACGTTTCCCAATAGAACTAATAATTCCAACTACGTTATCAACCTCTATTTGACCAAGGTTAACTTGCCCTGTTTGAGAATTGCTTATTGAAAATCCATCCTTAATAATCGTGGAATGATTCGCTCCAAGTCCTCTCATTGAAACAGTTTTTAAGCCGCCCAGACTACCATAAGATTTTAAGTTAGCACCTGCAATTTTCTGAATCAATTCTCCTACATCGTTTGCAGACAGTTCTTCAATGTCTTTTTTTGATAATGAACTATTTATTTTTCTGGGAATAATCAATGTAATTTCTGAAGCAACAACTTCAGAAATACGTTGGACGGTATCTCGTTGCCCCCAAGAAATGAGTGGTGCAAAAAACAAGATAAATCCGATGCTACGCATAAATAACAAAAAACATAAAAAAAAGAGGGATAATAATTGCTATCCCCCGTTCTTGAATTAATTATTTAATGATTCTTCGAGTCACACTTCCTGAAGTGTTTTCTATTTTCAATAAATAAATACCGTTATCTAAATTCGTCATATCAATTTTACTTTCTCCAGAATGAACTGATTGTAGAATCAATTTTCCGCTAATATCCAATAACGTTAAATTTCCTTGATCTCCCGAAACAGTAAGAACATTCTCTACTGGGTTAGGGAAAACAGAGATGGAAATTGCATCATTCTCATCAAGACCTTGTAATCCTTGCCCTTGAATATTGTCGATTGCAAAATATGCTGGTGTATTCATAAAGCCAAAAGAGTTGTCTGATGACTCCATTCTAAAAGTAATTTTTTGAACATCAAAAGTAAAGCCTATTAAATCAATATTATTCCATGTATCTAATATGTAATCTTGTGTTGAATCTGCAAATCGGTAATCCGCTAAAAAATATTCTATTGAATCTTTGTTTGTATTCGCTAAATCTTCCGCAATGATCCACACTTTTAAGAAATCTTCTCCATTAGTTCCATCAACCATTCCATCTGCACCAAGAGAATCTCCGAATTTTTTCGCAAATGAATCGCCTTCTTGCATTGAAATTGTTGCATAAGTAGTATTTGTAATACTAAAAGACTGAAGTCTAATGTTTGCATTCACAGTAATCGTCCCATCAAAGTTAAACACGCCGTAATTAGAAGAGTTGGTTGCTCCTTCTCCAACAATACAACTGTACTGATTCCCAAATCCAGCTGTAAGTGTATCAGTCATGTTTGAAACTGAAAAACCAGTCCATGAATTAAATTGAGTATTATAAACATTCGAAAATGTTGCATAATTGATTGTAAAGTCACCGGCACCATCAGCACCGTTATAAAAAGTATCAACCGCAGCTGGTAAGCTGAAAGATTCAAAATCGATTAATGGTTGAGCATTGATGTTCGCTCCAAGTAATAGAGCGGTTGTTAAAAAGTAAATTTTCTTCATCGTGAAAAATTTTAAAAAAGTTAAACGTTGAAAAAATCAGTTAAGAGAATTGGCATACGAAAAACAGATCGCATACAAAGTCCGACTTTATTCTGAAGTCTTCATTAAAAATATATTTAGGCAAGTATTCTGACTCACACCTTATTAACTTCGCCTTCCCACCAAATTGGCAGTGACTTAATGAAATTAACTTATAGTGTTTACAGCTGCAGATACAGTTCTGGATTCTCACCAGATTCCTTTTTTCTTCACCTTGTGAACCTAAATCTGTTGCAAAAGTACGGAGAATAATGGAATAGGATGTATTTTTTTTGGTTAATAATGATTGGGTTGAGTTAAGGAGTTACACAGGTGAACATTTTTATGTAAGGAAACTACAATATTCATGGAAGGAACGCTTATAGCATAAGAGGAAGGTTAGAAGTTGATTACTGTTAGAATTATGGGTTATGAATTATAATAAAATTGATTGAAGTAGATGTGTGGTTATGATTTTACATAATTTATTGAATACTCTAAAAAGGAACGCTGATAACACTGATTGTTATGATGAAATTGATTGAAGTAGATGTGTGGTTATGATTTTACATAATCTATTGAATACTCTAAAAAGGAACGCTGATAACACTGATTGTTATGATAAAATTGATTGAAGTAGATGTGTGGTTATGATTTTACATAATCTATTGAATACTCTAAAAAGGAACGCTGATAACACTGATTGTTATGATAAAATTGATTGAAGTAGATGTGTGGTTATGATTTTACA
>JAJRQP010000329.1 GCA_024280195.1 Bacteroidota bacterium
CGCTCAAAAAAGTGGTTATACCGATTGTGCGTTCAAATTAGCGCATTTTTTTGTACATTGAGGCGGTGAAAAAGGAATGATAGATGGAGTTGTTGAGGTTAGATAGGTTAAGGATGAACGCGATGAAATCGCACACCAGCTTTGGGAGTCCACCTATAAAAGGTGACAATACCACAGTTGTTATTCAGAATGAATTATGAAAATATTGTTGTTAAACTTAACATGGCTTTGTCTAGTCAGTTGTAATAGTTATGTAGTTGTAGATAGGTGTTATATTTCTAAAACTGAAAAAGGCACTTTTAAATTGATTGTTAATAAATCCTATGTGTCTAATGAAAAAGATAATTTAGAGATTGAAACTTCTAATACTAAAATAGAATATGATTCCATTAATATAGTACTTTCAGATGCAAATTTTAAATTACACTATCGATTACTTAATAAGGAAACAGAATTTTTTGAAGTTGATGATGTGGATGCATTGTTCAGTACTAATAAATATCTGTTTATTAAATTTTTTAAATATGGTAAAGTAATCTGTAAAATAAGACTAAAAAGGCAGAAAAAAAATAGAGAGAAGGAGTTCATTTCACATTAACCCCGCTAACGCACGAATAACAAACTAAACCGCTACTTCGAGATTACATCTCGGACCAAACGTAAAAGAGTATGTCTTTGCCCCAATCTCCCCGATAGCGCAAGTCGAACAAACTAAGCTACTCCGTTCGTGTTCAATGTCATTATTAGTTGTATCTACAACAACATTGAATCAATGCTTCACCGTCCAACTAAACCCATCATTAGACAAAGCAAATTTTTCCAGGTCAATTTCTCTTATTTTTATTTTAAAAATTACGCCATTTTTCTTTAACTGTACATTGTCATTGGAAATAATCATTTCACTATCGCTGTCTTTAATTCGAAATGAGTTCTTCGCTAATTGAATGATTTTATAATCTTCAAATTCTTGCTCTCCATTCTCTAAGATTAACCAACCTTTACTATGAAAATGAATACGCTTGCATGACTCCAATAGAGTGCCTTCATTTGTTTCTCCGAGAATTAAATAACTGGCTGTGAGGTTTTCGCTTTTTTCTTTAGTAATGAACGGAAGAAGTACTTCTATACAAAAGAAGGCTATCACCGTTCCTTTTAGCATCCTTCTTAGAACCGGACTTTTTTCTAACAAGGTTTCTTTTTTTGTTGCTTGAGTGCTTTCTCCAGTAAAAAAGGAGACGTACTTTTTCCAAGAAAATGAGAGCAAATAAATAGCAATCAAAAGTAAAAGACTTGAAAGTACTTTGACCGAGATGTCAAAACTCATGTTAATTGCCCAAACATTTAAAAGAACTCCGAAAGAAACAAAAGCCCCGAACATTCTTGTCCGATGATGTAACAGTAAGAGAGCAGGAATTACTTCTATCAATCCCATAAAGATGTTGTACCAAAAGGAAGTTCCCATCGCAGACCAAAAAAGAATGTCTTTAGACAGGTTGCCTAAAGGGGTGTGTAGGATGTTAGGTTCTGGGAAATAAAATTGATTCTGAAACAGTTTGTCAAAGCCATATTTTAGAAGAAAAAATGCTAGAATATAGGATAAAACAACATATAGAATCTTCAATTGCTTATGATTTTCTATTTTAAAGGATTTGAGCAAAAAAACAAAGAGTAATGCAATAGGTAATAAACTCAAAACAACTTCATACAAAAGTAAAGTGTCAGAATGTGTGTAAGAAAATCGAGGTAAATAAACATAGGGAAATGGAATGGCTATCATTGCAAACAACAGCCAAATTCCAAGTCCTATGGTCAATGAATTCTTCAAGCTATGCTTTTTTTCTCAAAAGAGGTAGGAATGAGTAAAGAGCAGCAAGAAGAATGACAAATCCAACAAACAAGGGAGTCGAACTTTTTCTAGAATTATTTTTTTTGTCAACTTTCTTTTTTTCTATTTTTTCAAAGCCAATAAATTTGGTGTTTTTTGGATAACGATTTTTAAATGAATTTAATTCACTTTTACTTGTTGGGAAATCATAGGTTGAGCAAATGGTGTCTCGTCTATAAGTAACACCTGAATTTACATTGTTAATTTGTCTCCGGACTTCAATAAAACATGTTTTTTTATATAGGATAACTGAATCAACGTTTCGCTTGAAATAATTATCTGGAATTCCAAAATCATCAGGTTCTTGTTCCAAATTGCTCAAGTCACCTGAATGACTTTTGTTGGCAATGATGTTGGTTTGAGCGTTTAAATTAATAGCCAATACTAGCGTAGTAGTAAGTGTAAGAAGTTTCATAATTGTTGTTGTTTTTAATTGATACAGACAATGAAGAGAAAGGTTCAAATAAATTCTCTTTTCCCTATCAACATTAAAACGCTCATAACATTTGCCTTTCATTCTCAGATGTACATCGATATCGCTTACTTTTACTAAGATAAAGTGTTATGTATGAAGTTCGATAGAGGATATACCGTCAAAGAAATTGCAGAAATTATTGGATGCTCATTCGTTGGAGATGAAAATCATGTTGTTTCGGGTCTCAATGAGATTCATAAAGTAGAAAATGGTGATTTGATGTTTGTCGATCATCCTAAATATTATGAAAAAGCATTGAACTCGGCTGCAACAACAATTCTTATTGATAAAAAAGTGGATTGCCCAGAAGGAAAAGCGCTCATCATTTCTGAAAAACCATTTGATGATTACAATCAATTGGCAAAACATTTTTCCCCATTTGTTCCGCAGTCGAGTTCGGTAGGAGAAAATACAGTGATTGATTCTTCTGTTATCATTTATCCGAATGTTTTTATCGGGCATAATTGTTCTATCGGAGCAAATGTTATTCTTCATCCTGGAGCCGTAATTGGTAATAATTCTATTTTGGAAGAAGGTGTCATTGTTGGACCTAATTCTGTTATTGGCCATTACGCTTTCTATTACAAGAAAAAAGAGACGGGTTTTGATAGAATGCACTCTATTGGCAATGTGCATTTAAAGAAGAAAGTTGAAATAGGTGCGCTTTGTACTATTGATGCAGGTGTTTCTGGAACTACTGAAATTGGAGAAGGAACTAAAATTGATAA
>JAJRQP010000330.1 GCA_024280195.1 Bacteroidota bacterium
CATTAATCACAGAACCGTAAGCTTCTTGCCATTCTGGTTTAGTTGCAGCCATTTTATTAAATTTTGCTTCTCTGTCCAATTTAATTTGAATCGCATCTACCGTTTTCAGTCCACCAATTTGCCCAATCCATTTTTTCCAACCGTTGGCAATTCTCGCTTGCTTAGAAGAATATTGAATCCTGATTAAATCAGAAGAACGCATTCCTGCATTGATGACTCCCAAGGATTTGTCTCTCATTTTGATTCTTGCAGGACGCTCTTGGTCAATGATGTATCTCAAATTTTCGGAAGTTAAATGTTGTTCCGTTGAACCTGGAAAGCCATAGACCATTGTGAATTCTCCCGGCACTCTATTCTTCACAGAAACAGGCAAAAAATGCAATGGTTTGTAAGGAACATTTGAATCACTGATATCGCTTGGCTCGTTGTTCGAGTTAGCATACACTCTGAATACAGAAAAATCACCCGTGTGTCTTGGCCAAACCCAGTTATCAGTGTCGCCACCGAATTTCCCAATAGAATTTGGAGGAGTTCCAACCAAACGTACATCTCTAAATGTTTCTTTGACTATCATGTAAAAATCATTCCCGTAATTAAACGGTTTGATGTCTGCAGAATATTCATTGCCTGCCATTGCATCTTTAATTAACGCATTGACATTCTCTTGCATTTTTAGCAATTTTTCACTTTGAGAAAGTCCTTCCGTTCCTTGAAAAACAGATGCGGTAACGTCTTGAATTCTAACTACTCTTGCAGCAGTTAACCCAGGGTTCTTTTTTTCTTCACTTTTATTCTTTGCCCAAAAACCGTACTTAAGGTAATCGTTTTCTAGAGAAGAATGGGACTGGATTTGAGAATAGCCACAGTGATGATTCGTTAATAACAAACCTTGATCAGACACCAATTCTGCTGTACACCCTCCTCCAAAATGGAGAATTGCATCTTTTAAACTTGAATGATTCACCGAATAAATATCATCGGCAGACAGTTTCATTCCCATTGCTTTCATGTCGTCTTCAAACGCACTAATTAATGACGGAATAAGCATTCCCTCTTCTGCAAATGAGGAGAAAGTTGACGCTATAAAAAATAAAAGTATTGCTGCTGTTTTTTTCATGATGGGTATTGAGTTTTTCTAAAATTCTTTTTTCTTCGCATAAAGATAGTTAATTTAATGTTTTAATGATTCAATGTTTTAATGTTTTAAGAGTCCAATGGACACCCATAATAGGTGCTGAATTGAATAAAAAATAATGAATAATGAATAATGAACCGAGAAATGTAAAAGTTTGGTTTTTGCTTCGAGTGAGAACATTTTAACTTTGATACTCAACCAACGGAATGATTTAATGTTCTAATGATTCAATGTTTTAAGAGGACGCTAATATTTGATAAGAATCAATTAAGAAAAACCTACTATGAGAATTCATTAGAACATTGAATCATTAGAACATTGATTTTCCGTACTTTTACCGCATGCAATTACTTGATTTTATCTTCCAACTTGGGGTTTTATTTGCGATTTACGGTTTTCTCTGGGGACTTTTGGAAGGGGCTATTATGTTACTGAGTGTTGGTCGAGTTCGATCATTGATAGAGATTTACCTTATTAGAGGAGTTAAATATTTCTTCTTGGTAGATGTTACTTTTCTGTTTTGTTTTAAGAATGACTCGCTAAATATGGTAGAATTGAACCGCGTTGTTTTCGCAGGTATTATTCTCTTGACTTATTTTGTTGGGAAATTGCAGAAGAATCAGAACAGATCAGTAATGTTTAACCTTGCAGGTGGTTTATCAGGCAGACCGATGATGAAAAAACAGACTTCTTTTAATTTGCGCTTGGAAACAATTATCATTGCGATTTCGCTTTTTGCTTTTGCATTCTTTTGGTTCTACCCAGAATTTGCAGTCAATCCAATTGCAGAATGGTTGCACAGAAGTATCGTCAACATTGAGGACACACCAGTTTTCGGGTTCATTTTTAAAGTCATTGGTTTCTTTTTCTTAATGAGTTTAATTTTTAAGATGGTGAATACCGTTACATTCTTAATGAATGGCGGAAAAGTGAATCGAAATAATGGAGGTGACGACTTTGATGATTCAAATAGCTTGGGAGGTGATGATCATTTTGATGATTTTGAGGAAGTGGAGGATTGAGTGTGGAGTTTGAAGTGGATACTTGTTAGAGTGTGGAGTGATGAGTGTGAAGTGATGAAGTAGGAAACTGACATCGAGCAGGAGTCGAGATGGAAGCTGATACTGCTAATTAGATATACTTTATTGCAAAAGAGCTAGATTTTCATTGAGTTAGAATGCTATTTTTTCTTATCTTAAATAAGAAAAATATTCACCGATGAAAAATTATGACCTACCTAGTATTCAAGACCTACAAGATAAAATTTACTTATTAAGAGGAGAGAACGTGATGCTCGATAGAGACTTAGCCATACTTTACCAAGTAAAAGCGACTAGATTACGGGAACAAATCAAAAGAAACAAAGAGAAATTCCCTGAACATTTCATGTTTCAACTAACTGAAGTTGAAGTTCAAAAAATGGTGTCGCAAAATGCGATACCATCGAAAAAGCATTTGGGAGGACATTTACCATACGTTTTTACTGAATATGGTGTACTTCAATTAGCAAATGTTCTAAGAGGAGATAGAGCTACTCATATAAGCATTAAACTCATTGAAATTTTTATTACGATGAGAAATCAATTAGAAGAATTATCAAATGCTTCACTTCAAATAGAGGATATTAAAAAAAAGTTAATGGAACATGACGAAGACATTAAAGATTTATTTGATTTCCTTAAAATGTTTGTAAAGCGCAAAGGAGAAACAAGAACTCAAATAGGATTCAAAAAATAGCATTACTTCAAGTTCGCTAACACCTCTTCAATTTGATGCACTAAAGGTTGTTGCTCGTCATTGATAATCTCGAAGTCTGCTAATTCTCTTTTTTGTTCATCGGACCATTGTTTATTCATTCTTGTAAGAACTTCTTCTTTTGTAGAATGATC